>JALHTB010000027.1 GCA_022865625.1 Candidatus Bathyarchaeota archaeon | reverse complement strand
GGAACACACGACAACAATTCAGACCACTACGAGCATGTTCACTGTGACAGGGGTATCGACACCTACAACACCGCCGATTCCCGGTTTCCCAGTCGAATCGATACTGGCCGGGCTCGGTGTAGGCTTGCTAGGCCTGCATCTCATCTACCGTAATCGCTCGGCGAAGAAGCAACACTCAACTTAGGTCAATCCGCAACCCCGTCTGACAAGAATGGCACATCAGCAGGTTCAAGGTCTCAGAGAGGGTTCTTTGATCGGTGCTATTGGGCGATTTGTTGATAGCACCTGACAGATGGGTACTCTGCGAATAGGGAGTTCAGTTGCTCTCTAAACAGCGAAGTCTGCTGGGCTGTGAGAAGTAGGAAGTATCTGCCTCTTATCGGAACACCGTTCACGTCATCGCTCAGTTTCAATATTTCGTTCTTGATTTGGACCGCCCAATCCTTGGGGAAGGTTGAGAAATGCTTCAGCACGATTGCGAATGAAAGCTGCTGGGTCACATGATTCCATGTCGTCGGGACGGCTGATGTCCAACCTGCAAGAGCAAAGTGATCTCTCTTGCCAACTGGAGAAGTGAACAGTGTGCCGTTCTCGTGGTGTTCATATGTGTCCTTGGTCGGGAATCTGAGGAAGACGTTGCCAACTCGCCCGCTCTTGAAGAGCCTACCCTTCAGTAGCAACCCCTTCAGGTAACAGCAGATATCATCTTCTGACCAGAAGAATCTCGGCTGCTCTCGAAACTTTCTCATTGTTCTGATTATGCATTTCTCGATGACGGCGAGTTCCTTCTCTTCGGTCGACGTCTTCGCCCTCAACAGACTGCCACACTCAACCGCCAAACAGGACAGCATTAGTGGCCACTGGTATGTACGACTTACCTTTCCTTCGCGCTGCTATCATTCAACATAGCCCAGCTCATGGCCGTTATCGCTCAATCTAACGCCGCCAATCTCAATCTGCCCGGACGGAACTGCAATCCTGGACCAGGCCTTGAACGTCATTGTGGAGGGGACGATGTCCTTCAGAATACCAATCTCTTGAAGGAAACCGTTCGTGTCTAGGAAGCCTACAACTGCGTCTTTGAGAGTCTCGATTCTTGGCCGCGACAGTGTGCGCAGATTCAGTGCCTGCGAGGAGAGCGAGTCACGCACACTTGCTCCATTGGCTCGGAAGGTTTTGAGGGAAGATCCTGAAAGGTACTTCTGATATCCGAGCGTTCTCAGTTCTCTCCGTTCGATCTGGCTTCTCTCTTTGATCGTGTCAGGGGGAGCGACGAGCAACGTTGTGCGGTTGCCGGCCTGTAGGATATCTAGTGTGTCTTGTTTGGTTCCGATGCCCAATACAATATCTGGTTGGACCTCGTCGAGCATCTGAACCTTGTACATGACAGCCTCTCTTCCAGTGGTCCACCCATCAGTGTTAACAATCACGAGCTTGCCGGGTTTCGCATGTCTGTCGACGAGTCTTTTGACGCTTCGAATGACCTTGCCTTTGACGCGGCCTGGGCTTGTGAGGCCAATGAATATGCGCTCTGAGGGGCAGACGCGTGAGAGGTTCACTATCTGTTCGGTCACTTCTCCTGCAGCCATCGTTGTTGGAGGGCCCAGATCCGTCTGGCCTATGTCCGCGTCAACGATCGCTACTCGTATGCCCTCCTGAATGAGGAGGTTTGCGAGGAACGTGCATAGTGTGGACTTGCCGGCGTCTGCTTCACCTATTACAGTTGCTGTGCCTTCGCCAAGCTCGATCAGCGTCGAGGCGGCTTCACGCCACGAGAGTGGAATTGTGCTTCCGTCGAGTTCCTCAACTCCGCCATCCTCGCCTATCCACATCTTGAAGGACGAAGAAGACTGGATCTCGATGGGGGTCTGTTTTCCTCGGAGCACGAGCTGCCTTCTGGAATCCAATAGTGCGGCGAGTATGGTTGCATTGCCCTCGCGGAGTTCAAATGAGGCTGGGCCGGCCACGACAAGTGTCCTTCCGGCCTCAACGGTGACCTCCCTCGGGGTACCTGTCAAGCAAAGCCACGCCCTAGTTCCGACTAACCGGCATCTCATTCTCAATTGCTCGTTAAGGTTTGCGTCAGCTACCAACGATTGAAATCGTTGGCTTGTCCCTGAGGAGAGCTTGAGGCTCCAAAAAGTTCCTCGGAACGATGGGGTCACTGACTTGACCCCTCGCAGCGATATTCAACGCCGCTATGTAGTCGGCTGGACCAGCAAATCTGCATCCGACACATCTGAATTGGTCTCTTGTTGGGCGACTCTTCTTGTCTTGGACCCCGCATCTTGGGCATGTATGCGATGTTCCTCGCGGGTTCGCATAGATGACGGGTACGCCTGCGAGTTTCGCCTTGTATTCAATAAATTGTCGGAGCTGGTTGAAGCTCCAAGAGTTGTGGCGGCGACGCTGAGCTTTACGAACCGTTGTCTGGGCGCGTATTCCTTTCAGGTTTTCTAACACGATTGCGCGACCAGTGTCTAAAGCCTTCGCCACCAGTTTCTTGCTGATGATGTGGTTCACGTTTCTTCTGTGGCGTGCTTCACGCCCACTTATTCGCTTCAAATGACGCTTCGCACTTTTCGACCCGCATGTTTGGAGGGCCCGTTTGATTCTCTCGTTGCGGACCATCACGCGATCTACGCTTTCGCCCTTGTATGTGGTTCCGTCGGAGTCTACGGCGAGGTTGACGAGACCGAGATCGACGCCGAGGGCACCAGTAGGGTCGTACTGATTGGCTTCTGGCGCGTCAACTACGACCGCAAGATAGAATCGGTGGTTGCGAAGTATGAGGTCCGCTTGGCCGCGTATCCGATCCATGCGGACTTTCTGGTATTCCCCGATACGAATCGGCACGCGAATTCGTCCTTTCAGTGTCAAGATGGATGCTTGCTCAAGACGTTTCCAAGAGAGGATGCGTTGATCGTACACCATTGCTCCATGCGGTTTGAACTTCGGCTTCTTGGACCTATCACGCTTGTATGCTTCGCAGACTTTCGCTATGGCTCGAATTGCCATCTGAGCGGACAAGCCGAACTTGTCCCTGACTTCACGGTAGACTTCTTTCTGAAGCCTCATCTTGTTCGCGGTTCGCAGCCTGTACGCAGTGGGCGCGATGAAGTTGCACGCCTCATTGAAGCGTTCCATCGTGCCCAAAAGCATCTTGAATTGCTCTTGAGTGGTTTCCAAGCGTACAAGAAGCGTCTGCCTCAACGGCATGAGGCTCCATTAGGGAGCGTATTATTCAATGCTCCGTTTAAGGGCTCCGCAATTCCTCCCACGAATCAATTCGTGAGCTTCCTTGCGGTCTTTTGGTGAGGACGTGGAATCGGCCGTTCAGGAGAAAAGGAGCATCCCCGCCATCTGGTTCTATATATCGATCCTAGTCGAGATACTAGAGCACGCAGTAGTCACGTTCCGAGGATGTGTGAAATCCGATGGTTGAAGGACGAGAAATACCAGTCGACCTGAAGTACACGAAGGATCATGAATGGTTGCGTATGGAGGGTGACGTTTGCAGGGTCGGCATCACCGACTATGCACAGAACTCTCTCCATGAGGTCGTCTACGCAGATCTTCCTCAAGTTGGGAGAAGACTCGCGCAGAAAGAATCCTTTGGCACAGTTGAGTCTGTCAAAGCAGTCTCGGAAGTCTACTCTCCGATATCGGGTGAAGTTGTTGAGGTCAACCAGAAGCTTGCAGATGCTCCAGAACTCGTTAACCAACAACCCTACAGAGAAGGCTGGTTAATCCTCATGAAGCCGCTGAAGCTGAAAGACGAAGCAGGCTCACTACTGTCCGCAAAGGAGTACGAAGAACTACTCAAGAAACTTTCAGAACAGAAATGAGATTACTGCTCGTTGCAGGAACCCATGTAGATCCGCGGCCAAGATAAGACATAATAAGCCACTGGCCATCGATCAGGGCTAGAGACCAAGATGGAAGCAGACGCAACAGATCTCTTCGCCAAGAGACACGCGCAGACACGGTACCTCAAACGATTCGTCCTGAGACGGATGACACAGACAGCCACTACTCAGTCAACTGACAACACGTGTGACAGAGAGATAGCAATCAGATTCATGGAATGCCCATCGCTCGAGAACGTACACCACCTTTGCCTATTCTATGGCTACGCGAAAGTGCGCAGTGCGCTCATCAAGCTCGAAAACGCAATCTTCGAGGATTTCTTCTACGGCAAGATCTTCCTCTACCCACTCTGGCTTAAGGGATTCAGTAGAATCTTCGATGCAGCAAGACCCAGAGCGCAAATCCGGGAGCTGCTCTCAAGCCAAGAATAGCATCACGGGAGTCTATTCAGGAACGTCAGCTACCAACGAATGAATTCGTTGGCTTGTGATGGTGGTGACAATGCAAGGGTTGACTAGTCGGCTCGGCTCGCGGAGTCGAGTTAGCGGCGTGGAAGGCTACAAGAACGGCACAATGCGAGACCTAGTTGTGCCCATTTCGGGAGAACCACTAAATCCCACGACTGATCGAAAGGCCAGTCTAAGCCTACCATGCAACGACGAAGGTCACGAAACCCGGACTGGGGAGCCCGTAATCGGGAGAATCCCAGTCGTCTCCGTAGACGGTACGCCACTGATGCCGTGCAGACCCTCGAAAGCACGTAAGCTCTTGAAGAACGGTTTGGCGGAGAAGCGGTGGAACAAACTCAGCCAATTCTATCTGCAGCTCAAGTTTCAGCCAAAATCGGAGCTGAATGTGAACCAGCAAGTCTGCCTAGCAGTTGATCCAGGAAGCAAATGGGATGGAATAGCAATCGTTTCCAGGAAAGGTGTCTTAACATGTGGTATGCTTGTGCTCCTCTCAAAGGTAGCTGAGAAACTCACACAGCGTAGGGAGATGCGTAGAGCGAGACGGTACAGGAAGACGCCTAGACGCGCCAAAAGATTCGACAACAGACGACGAAGAGACGGATGGATTGCTCCAAGTCAGAAAGTAAAAGTAGACTTCCGAACCAAAATCGTAGACGAACTATGCCGCCTCTATCCCGTCAGCCAGTTTGCAGTTGAGGATGTACGATTCAACCACTACAAGAAACGTTGGGGTAAACACTTCAGCACCGTCGAAATTGGCAAAGCAAAATTCTACAAGCACCTACGAAAGCTTGGAAAACTAACCCTCTACATGGGCACAGAGACTGCTGAACTACGGAAAAAGTTCGGCCTACCAAAGAATCCTGTCAAGAAGGAGCTTACGTGGACTACACATGCCGTGGACGCCATAGTCATTGGTTCCGCTGAAGTCGAATGCGTGAACCCGTATCCACCAGAGTTCTGGGTTTGGAAACGCCTCGAGTATGCTCGACGTCAACTTCACAGGCTTGAACCTGACAAGGGCGGAGTTCGCAGAAGGTACGGTGGCTCATGGAGTACTCCACCATTCAGAAAAGGAGACGTCGTGTTATGGCGTGGCAAGCTTGCGAGAGTTGGAGGCTTCATGGATGGCTACAGGATCTCACTACACTCTTTCGGGCTGAAGAACAAACGTTTCACACAAGACGCAAACCCAAACGAATGCGCCAGGCTATTCAATCAGCACGTATTTAGTAGACGGGAGCAGCCCCAATTCCTCCCACCCATAAATGGTGTGGGTTTCCTTGAGGGATCTTGATGAAGCCTGCAACGGGCTCACGGTCCTGCTAGTAACCATGCAGTCAGCAACATGGCTCTCTCCTGCTCTGAACCGCTTAGTGCTGCTGGACGCCACATACTTGGCAGAACTTTGAATCGGTCAGAAGCACGGATCCGCAGTGTATGCAGAACTGATGTACCACTTCGGCGGAAGGCTGAGGTTCAACCCTAGCTGGAGCAATCTGCGGCGCGGCCTGCATTCCCATCGGCACACCTAGGTGTCTCTCGCGTTTTCGGAACATGATGAGAATGACCACTACTGCAATGAGCACTACGGCGATGATGAGGATGTTGGGCATCGACGAATTCGTCGGAGCTGGGTCTGTCCCGTCCTGCCAATAGTCGCCGTCCGTATCGGCCTTCAGAGGGTTCGTGCCAATTTGGAGCTCCTTGCCATCTGGTAGTCCGTCTTTGTCGGTGTCGGCTTCCAGTGGGTTTGTTCCCAATCTGATTTCTTCGCCGTCAGGGAGACCGTCGTCATCCGTATCGGACTTCAGCGGATTCGTTCCGTACTTGTCAACTTCGTCTCCGTCGCTCAGTCCGTCCGCGTCTGAGTCAGCCACTTTCGGGTTCGTGCCCAGTTCAACCTCCCGACCATCCGCGAGTCCATCGTCGTCGGTGTCGGGATTCAGGGGATCCGTACCCAACTCGGCTTCTCTACCGTCACGTAGCCCGTCACCATCCGTGTCGGGGTTCAACGGATTCGTTCCATATTTGTTCACTTCATCGCCATCTTTGAGCCCGTCGCCATCCGTGTCAGGGTTCTTAGGATCAGTGCCCAACTGAGTTTCAATCAAGTCGAACAGCCCGTCTTGGTCCGTGTCCACGATGGACTGGACCTTGACGCCCGAAACAACTATGGTGAACCCTGCCTCGTCCGTGAGAGCAACCAAGACATAGACATGATTCTGCTTGTCTTCGAAGATGTCGCCCTTCTTGAATGGTGCATCATCGAGTGTCTTGGTAGCCGATTTCGCGTCGATGACTTTCAAGATCCCGTATCCGCTCTTCTTGTTCAAATCTGCAAGATAGATCAGAACACCTTCGGTGGGAAGCGTCTTGTCGTATCCGATTCGACGTCGCACTTCTATCACGTAGGAAGTCTTAGCGGTGAGCGGCACGACCACCGCACGTGTACCAGTATCTTTCTCCAGCGGTTGCAGATTGACTGCGACGGCTGTTGTGGATTTCACGCGTATCTCTTGAGAGGTGATCCATCCGAGATGGATCTTGCTCCATGCGCTGAACCCAAGATTGTCGGACGAGCTCATCAGGTCCCAGCACCCCACCCATATGCTGGACGGATCACCTTTCTCCGCGGCATCGTAGCTGTAGAGGTCTGGGAGACCCTCATTGCCCCGTTGCTCATAGTTGCTGGGTATCCAGTGACCCAACTCATGCGCGTAGGTACCCACGTCGTCTTCTTCGTTGACGACGATTAGCCTGAATGACTCGACTCCATCATTATTGGGTATCTCACGAGAGGCGGCATGGGGCCAAACTCCTCCCGCAGCTAAGAGATAGACGTACTTGTAGTTGCGGAAATTCACATCCTTGTCCGCTGCGGCGATGGCCTCTCGCTCGAAGACCTCCATGTCGTCCTCGTCGAAGTCCCACTTCTCGATGTCCAGCTTTCTCAGGGGCGTCTTGACCTGATACCAGTCGTCCGTAACCGTGTAGGCTACCCAAGTGAGTCCGTACGAGGCTTCCCTGTAGAAACGGTCCATCTCGTCTGCGATGCTACCAACTCTGTCCCTTCTGATCTTGTGTGCCATATCAGGGAACTGGATCAGAATAATGATGAGACTCTGAGCTCCTTTCGCCTCAGCAAGGCTTGCAGTTGCAGGCGCATCTGAGACATGACCGGCTGTTTCAGTCGCGGATACTCGAGTCAGGTCTGCAGCGTGGCCCAGTTGGGCACGGCATACAGGAGCGACGCAGGGGACAAGCAGAATCAGAAAGACCGTCGTCAAGAAGACTAGGCGGCGCATATGCGCGAACGTAGCTGAGGCCGTTAATCAGACTTTGCACTATCAAACACTCTAGACCTTGACGCCTCGCAGCCACGCGAACGAGACTAAGCAAGGATTGGGCACCGTTTGGGATTTCCCGCGTCCTAACTCTATCTGGGCGAGTAACAGTTCAGCTTTTACATGTTCGAAAGCCGATAGAGCCGGTGACGCCACTCAGTAGGAAAACACAGTTGAAATCGATAGACGATGTGGTCCCTTCACGATGCGATCCCCTCGACGCACTACTTGGTGGCGGTTTCACCGTTGGCGAGATCACGGTTGTGTACGGTGAGGCTGAGACTGGCAAGACAACGCTCGTAATTCAGACCGCCATAGAAGCGGCACGCCGCGGCTCGAAGGTTCTCTACATCGACACAGACCACTCATTCACACATCAACGATTCTCGCAACTGGCCGGAGAAGGCGCCGATGCTGTGAGTGAGCAGATACTCCTCTTCTTTCCAGACACGTTCTCGGCTCAGACAAGCCTCGTTGAGAATATCGAGAACTACTTGACCCCGTCGGCGCGACTGCTGGTTGCAGACACGATTACGTCTCTCTACAGAGTCGGCTTGGGCTCAGCAGAACAGACATTCAGCCTCAACAGGGAGCTGAACAGGCAGCTCGCATATCTGAGCACTGTTGCAGTGCGCCACAGGCTTGTTGTGCTCCTAACAAGCCAAGTGCATGCGAGACTGGACTTCCCGTTTGGGCGAATTGAACCGGTCGCGCGTCGAACGCTTGCACATTGGCCACGAACAATCATCCGCTTAAGGAATACGTCGGAACAATCTCGGAAAGATATCATAGTGGAGCGGACAAGAGGGCGTCAGACCACGCTGAGATGCTCAGCGAAGCTTACAGAGCGTGGATTCGAATCTGTCTGACCTTTATTATGTCGCTTCGCTTCACAGAAACAACAACATACTAGAGTGGGCGGGAGTGCACAGAACACGTTCACGATCACCGATCTCCTGATCGCAATCTACATTGCGGTCCCGGCTTACGTGGCCAACTCCACGCCCGTCGTGTTAGGTGGCGGAGCACCGATCGACAGAGGACGAAGACTCATCGACGGCCGCCGAATGCTGGGAACCAACAAAACCATCAAAGGATTCGCATACGGCCTCCTCCTCGGGTCCCTAGCTGGCTTGGCGGAGGCGGTCTTGTTCGCAAACTACGCGCTCATATCTGTCGGCGTAATTGCCAGTTTAGGAGCATTGCTCGGTGATCTATTCGGAGCTTTCCTCAAACGGAGACTCGATATCGCCCCGGGAAATGCTCTTCCCGTAGTAGATCAGTTGGACTTCATTCTAGGAGCGATTCTGTTCACTTATCCGCTACTCAACGTAACCGTGGGCGCTGTCTTGATCTTGGTGATCGCGACTCTGCCGATTCATCTGCTCTCCAATGCAGTAGCGTACATGTTGCGGCTGAAGAACCGCCGATGGTAGGTCTCAGTCTCCAGTCAGCCGCCCTTCTGAGCGAGAAGCTGTCCTGTGTAATAGATGACCAGTACCGTCGTCAGGAATCCGACGATGAGAAGAATGTACGCGTTTCTGGGTCGATATGCAAACCTAGTACTCCTGAAGAGCATGTAAAAGCCTGACATGCCGATCAGATACAGCAATGCAGACAGTATGCTCTCGTTGAGTGTTTGGCCTGAGAGGCCGCTTGGATAAATGAACGTCCAGCCTTGTTGACCGGATCGCGGGAGAAGAGAGACCGGTTTCTCTAGAAGGTCATAAATTCCGCCTGCCAGAAAGAACGTGGCCAATCCGACTACCACGACGAAGATAATGAACCATGAAGGTTTCAATCCAGCTCCTCCAGGCGCCCGGACCAAGCGAAGTCTATACGCTACGTTTCCGAGAATGCGCTTGATTCTCCAAGGCGCGCGCCTGAGCCGGTTCCTCAGTCCTACAGACATTGCTAGTCGCACGCCGATAATGACAAGAAGTTAAAATACGTTGCTTCACTCTGCAGTGCTTCGCCGAGGCTAGCTGGATGCCCCAACGCGTCTTCTGTCATGCATGCGGAGCAACCCTCTACGATGGAGTTGAGCTTGAATCACCTACCGAGATAATTCAACGATACAACGGGGCCTGCCCGAAGTGTCAGAGAAAACTCTCATTCGAACCTGAGACGGTGAAGATACTACCGGTTGACGAGAAGCCCAGCTGAGCCGAAGGCGCAAGCAACATCAATGCCAGCCGCAACTCTATGGCTGGGCAAGTCCCATGGTGATAGGAGTAGCATCTTATGCCGCTGAGAACCCCGCTGTACGACTATCATGAAGATCACGGTAAGATGGTTGAGTTCGCAGGATTCGAGATGCCTCTTTGGTACAGAGGCATAGTCCCTGAAACGCTTGCCGTTAGAAACCAGGTGGGCATATTCGATGTATCTCACATGGGCAGAGCAATAGCTCGGGGCGCAAACGCTGAGCCTTTTCTCAACTTCGTGACAACCAACGATGTGAGTTCACTCAAGCCTGGCCAAGCCCACTACTCATTGCTCTGCAACGAGAACGGAGGCATCAAGGACGACATAATCGTGCTCCGGCTTGAGCCAGAGCGATTCGTCATCGTCTTCAACGCTGGCAACCGGAAGAAAGACCTAGACTGGTTGAACGCACAGGCTTCACGCAGGAGCGCGGATTTCACAAACGTCTCAGACGAAACCGCACTGATCTCTGTGCAAGGACCCAAAGCAAGAGCAACACTTCAGAGACTTTCGAAAACTGACCTGTCAGGTGTTCCACGGTTCGGATGTGTACAGACAAAGCTTGATGGTGTCGAATGTCTGATTTCCGGAACTGGATACACCGGCGAAGATGGATTCGAAATACTCGTGTGGAACTGTCCGGTCACCGATCCCGAAAAAGGTGAGACTGTTTGGAACTCGTTGCTTGCGAGCGGCGAAGAGTTCGGAATAGAACCGGTCGGACTGGGGGCTCGTGATGTGCTGAGACTTGAAGCGGGAATGTGTCTCTACGGAAACGACATAGAGGAGAACATTAGCCCATACGAGGCACGGCTAGGATTCACTGTCAAGCTCACGAAACCTGAGTTCATAGGTAAAGAGGCGCTCGCGAAACAGAAGACTGAAGGAACGAAGCTCCTGCGAATAGGTCTGAGAGCCACAGCCCAAGGCATACCTCGCCCAAGTTACGAGATCGTCAAGGACGCAACCAGCATTGGAAGACTGACGAGTGGAACATTCTCTCCAACTCTTGAATGCGGCATCGGCATGGGGTATGTTCCCCGCGAATACACTACTGAAGGTCAAGCACTCGGGATCACGATCAGAGGAAGACGACTGGACTCCGTGGTCACAAAGCTCCCATTCTATGATACTAGCAAGTACGGTTGGCAGAGAAAGACATAGCTTCAGCCATGGAGACGAGCTGTGACGGACGCCGTGAAGCGTCTCGGACTGATCATTAACCCCATCGCTGGCATGGGGGGAAAGGTCGGCCTAAAGGGCACCGACGGTGCTGACATTCTTGAACGCGCTATAGGGCTTGGCGCAACACCAGTTGCGCCACAACGGGCTGTGGATGCCCTGCGCGCTCTGCGCACCAGCTTCACCTCTCCTCTCCAAATGATCACATGCCCTCAGAAGATGGGAGAGGAAGCGGCGAAAGAAGCAGGGTTCGATCCAACAGTCATCGGCGAAAGCATCCGCAGTACAACAACAGCAGAAGACACCAAGAGAGCGGCCAAGTCTCTCCAGCAGAGTAACGTCGACTTACTTCTTCTTGTGGGCGGCGATGGCACTGCCCGAGACGTCTGCGAGACGATCGATCAGAAAGTCCCATGCCTTGGCGTTCCATCAGGAGTGAAAGTCTATTCCGCTGTGTTCTCAACGAACCCTAGGGCTGGCGGTCACGTAGCCGCATGCTATCTCAACGGTGAAGCCACACTCGTTGATGCTGAAGTATTGGATGTTGATGAATCTGATTTCAGGTCGGACAGAATCTCGGTTCGTCTCTATGGATACCTTAGGGTTCCCTTCCACTCATCGAATGTTCAGAGTGCAAAGACGACCAGCCCATTGGACGAAGACGAGTTGTCTGCTCAGGATGCGATAGCGAAGTTTGTGGAGGAAGAGCTCAAGGACGATTGGACGTACATCATCGGCCCCGGGTCAACAACTGTGGCCTTAGGCAGGCGGCTCGGGTTTGAGAAAACGATGCTCGGAGTCGATGTCATTCGCGGTAGGAGTCTGATCGGCAAGGATCTCTCCGAACAGGACATCATACAGTTGATCGATCCCGGTCGGACATCGATCATCGTTACTCCAATCGGTGGGCAAGGCTTTGTTTTCGGTCGAGGTAATCCACAGATCAGCGCAGAAGTCATCAGACGAGTCGGCAAGGACAACATCATGATCGTCGCCACGAAACACAAGATTCACTCACTCAAGGCGAAGCGCCTGCTTGTCGACACCGGGGACTCGCAGCTTGACAAGGAGCTAGCTGGGTACGTGAAAGCCATTGCTGGGTACAGGCAATTCTCCGTTCTCCCCGTCTCCACTTAGATCGCAATCTGGTTCTGTACAGGCCATTTTGCTGGGATCGCATCTGCACTAGGGGGGTGTTTCCGGCCTTGTTTCCTCGATTCTGAACCAGATGATCAGACCGATGACGATCGCGAGGATTAGTGTGAGAATGAGTGGTGCTTTCGGTGATATGTTGTCCCAGAGCCAACCTCCGAGCGCTGGCGAAGCCGCTGACGCGAGGCCGGCGACAAGACTGATCGTCCCGAGGGTCTGCCCGAACTTCTCGCGTCCGAAGTGATCCACGACGTACGCGTTGATTGCCGGTACCCAGAGGCTGTAGACGAGGCCTCCGAATACGGCGGATATGTATGAGAACTCGGGTTGTGTCGCGAGCAGAAGCGGGAGGAAGGTGCCGATGGCGCTCCATTCGCTCAGGACAAGGAATGGTTTCCTGCCTACTTTGTCGAGCTTCGAGCCTAGTGTGAGTCCGGTGAGTGCAGGTATGCCCGCTGAGATGGCCAGGAAGATTCCGAGTTGTTCCTGAGTTGCGTGCATCTCCTTGAATACGTACAGTGTCCAGAACGGGAATGATATCCTCCACGCCGTCGCATCGAGCGCTACGACCGTAAGGATGGGTAGGATACGCTTGTCCACTCGGAGAATCGATCTCCATGACTGGCGCTCGGTCTCAGGTGCTCGCCTGATAGGTGCAGGCTTGTAACCGACTAGGACTGTTAGTATTGCGGCACCCGCGAGCGCTGCCGACACTGAGAAGATTGTCTGTGAGGGAATCGCCATCGCTGTTGCGACGTATCCACCGATAATGGGTGCGATGGTGGCGGCGGCCTCCGTGACGCCGAGGTCGATGCTGAAGACTCGCCCGACACTTCCAGATCGTGCGGCGTCACCAAGCGATGCAGAGGAGGCTGTTCCTCTGATCGCGTAATCGATTGAGACAAAGACGATCCCGGCTCCCAGGAGGAGCCAGAATGTTGCAAGCGAGTACGAGAAGAAACCGACGAGTGTCATCAGTCCGCCCATGATGATGAAAGGTTTCCTTCCAATCCTGTCCATCGCGACGCCCACAGGGAGACGTAGGAATGTCGCACTCAGTCCACCGACTGTCTGTGCTTGGCCAACGAACGATATGCTCACGCCAAGTGCGACTATGAGCGGAGCGATTGAGGGCGAGCTAAATCCGATGGAGAAGCCGAAGAGAGCGTCTGCTGCGATAAGGAGCAGTATCTGACTCTCCGCATCAGAGCGTGGCTGATTGTCTTTCGAGCTCAATCTCGTTCGCCTCCTTTCTCGCAGGACTCACGACTAGTAAGTCAAGGACACTATTTCTACATGTCCGATGCCGAATAGGGTGAGATTGCTTTTCGAAACAAGGCTTAAGGCGACGTCACGCCAACGTGGAGAAAGCTCCAACCGACATCATGCGTTCCAGCCGCGACACGAGCAATCGGGAGAGATGAGTTGGCCATGCAGAAGCACAGAACCGGTGACCTGTTGCCGAACCTTGTCTTCAGTTCACTCTGCTTCGTCTGGGGCTCGACGTGGCTGGCCATCAAGGTGGGTCTGAGCTCTCTGCCACCGGTCACTTTCGCAGGAATTCGATTCGTCATCGCATCCGGTTTCCTCTTGGTCTTCGCACTCTTGAGAAAGACAGAATTCCCAAGGGACAGGAAAAGCTGGCAGGTCATGTTTCTGCTGGGTTTGACCCAGATTGCACTTTCCTATGCCCTCGCGTTCTGGGGAGAACAGTATCTGACCGCTGGCTTGACAGCGCTGCTTTTCGCCACGCTGCCCTTCTTCGTAGTCGTCTTCGCACATTTCATGATTTCCGGAGAACGCATGACCGCATGGAAGTTGCTGGGGATGCTGGTGAGTTTCATCGGAGTCGTCATAATCTTCTCCCGTGAGTTGATGCTCACGATGGATACGTTCTGGGGGGGCATCGCCGTAGTCGCGGGCGCAGCAACCGCAGCATACGCAAATGTGATCGGCAAGAAGTACTCTCAATCCATCGACTCAACAGCGAACGTCGTCGTGCAGAGCGGAGTCGGCGCACTTGTTCTGATCACCGCAGGATTCGTCTTGGAGCGTGGAGCTCCCCTCAGCCTAAGTCCTACCTCCGTCTTTGCGCTTCTCTACCTTGCAGTGGTTGGATCAGCCTTTGGCTTCCTTTCTCTCTACTGGCTGTTCACCCGCATGGATGTTACAAAGGTCTCGCTCTTCACCTTCATCACTCCGGTTGTCGCAGTCCTGTTGGGATGGCTGCTGCTGGGCGAGAAGGTAGACCTGAGCGTCGTTCTGGGTGGATCTCTCATCTTGTTTGGAGTGGTCTTGGTCAACCGGACATCAAAGACAAGTCAACACTAGTCTTGCGTGGTCGGAATTCGTCTGCCCAGGAGTGCGAGTGAGTCTATCGAATTGGTAGCAGTCTGATCAGTTCGATGACGATGGTTACCACACAGCCAGCTGTCGCCGCAAAGATGCCGCCTCGAACCATGCCCTGCTGCCGGAAAAGGAACACAATTGCAGCAAGCAGAACCAGTGCGACTATGAACGTTGCCATGTGATTTCCGAACGCCATGACTATCAGTAGAAGAACCACAACTACTGCAGCGAATCTGTCGGATAATGGTTGATTGCTCATTCGTGATCAGCCTTCGACCAGCGATGGGAGAGTACTACTCTAGAGTTACTGTGGCTGGTTCATCAGGTCCCATTTCTAACGTGCGATCTTATGTCTCGCCGATACGACTCGGCGTATTGTCTTCCTCTTGGGTTTCGCAAGATGGGGTCTCGTCTTGTCTCTAATTCTTCTGAGTACGCCCATGACTAGGGAGACCTCTCGCTTTGAGATCGCGGATTTCGCTAGGACATTTCTGAACGCCCTATCAGCGAGACGTCTCCTATGAAGCGGGATGTCGGCTATCCTTGTCAATTCCACGAAAAGCGCCGCCAGCCTTCTCACGGATTGTGCAGACGGCTCAAGCG
>JALHTB010000165.1 GCA_022865625.1 Candidatus Bathyarchaeota archaeon | reverse complement strand
CATTACAACTCCCGAGACGCTGCAAGCGATACTTCCCAGTGCCGGGGACCTCCCAGATTTCCCCAAATGCTCACAATGTGGATCCGGCTTGTTGGCATTGAAGAACAAAGTGAGGGCGGACGTACCTCGCATTCTGCAGAAGTGGAAGGCAAGAGAGCAGCTGACAGATGACGAAAGGCGAAGCCTCAGGCAAGGCGGACAGCAGATCTGGTCCTTTCGTACGGACGACAGGCCGTACTAGCTCTGCTGACATGGGGGGTCGGTCCCCGGACAGCCGCTAGCTTACTTGCCAAGATGCACATGCAAGAAGATGATTTCTACACAGACCTATTGAACGCCAAACGGAAGTACATACAGACCCGGCCTTTCTGGGATCGACTCTAGTCCTCCCTCGTGAGCGCTCGAGATGCTCATCTGGGACCCCCGAAAGTTTTTACGGGGCTGAAAGGTTCGCTACCCGACCCGGAAGAACTCGTGGATGATCAAGGGCATAGCTCTGACGAATTTCATGTCGTACGAGAACGCGTACGTACCCTTAGAGTCAGGGCTAAACCTGATCTGCGGACCCAATGGTGCAGGAAAATCGTCTATCCTTCTCGCGATCTCAGTCGTCCTAGGTCAGACATACACAGAACGAGCACGCCGGCTGAGTGACCTAATACGGTGGCGCGCTGACGAGGCACGAATCACACTCCACCTTGACAATCGCTCAAGAGGACAGGGCAAACCGTTTCCTCAGTATCACGTCGATACCGTGACAGTGACGCGTATACTCAAGCGAAACGGCAGCTACCAGTACCTAGTTCAGGATCACCCGGTGACCAAGAGCGAAGTAACCAATGCTCTTGCGAGATACGGCGTGAACCCTGACAACATCCTTGTGATCATGCACCAGCTGATGGTAGGAAGGTTCGCATCGATCTCCCCCAGCGAGAAGCTCAAGATGCTCGAAGAAGCGGTGGGATTCCAGTCCTATCGATCTAACGTGCTGGAAGCACAAGAGCGTCTGACCAAGGTTACAGGCGAGGAGGAGTCCCTCGCTCAGGTACTGGAGTCCACGAAGGAGACTCACGAGTACTGGAGAAGAGAACACGAACGATTCCTCCTCAAAAGAGCTCTTGACACCAAGCTTGCTGACTTGAAGAGGGAGGTGGCATGGGCGAGGATTCAGAAGCGAGAAGAAGCGCTGACCCGGATTCAGGAGAAGATCGAATCACGAGCCAGAATGATCGAGAATGCAGACCAGAAACTGCTGGAGGTTGATGAATCCCTAAAACGCCGCCAAGAGAGATATGACGGTCATATTAAGGACCGATTCGAGCTATACAGCAAGTACCTTGAGCTCGTCCGTCAAGAAGCCACAGCTGCCTCCAGTATCGAATGGGTTCAGAGATTCGAGAAACAGGCACAGGAACGGTTCTTCCCGGACACGATGAGTGATAATCCCGAAGCGTCTCAGGTGCCGACTGAGACCCCCGGTCATGATGAGAGAGTTACCGCCGCAATGAAAGAATGGCTTGGCGATCTAGGCCGCATTAGGACGGAAACACAGGAGAAACTCCAACGAACTCAAGCGAGACTCCAATCCGGAGAGGCTGAACTCCACGAACTTGACGCTCGAGTAGACGGCGAACTCTCACACTTGATAGACGCGAAAGTTGACACCCAGGTTCTTGCTTTCAAGAGGAAGATGCTCAGCGAGCAGTTGGCTGACCTGGAAGCTCAACGAAGGATGCTGGATGAAGAGATCGAGCCCCTTAGGACCAACGCCGAGAAGATGGGCCCTCGGTTTCAGAACCCCAGAAAGATCTCCGACATAATCATGGACATTGGTGCAACGGAAGAGCAACTCAGGCCTCTTGCACATCTCTCCGAGGACGTGGAGAAAATGTATACCTCATACGCAACAATGTATGAGGATCTACGAGGAAAGACAGAGCAACTGGCCCGTAACAGGCAGGACGTAATTGTCGAAGTTGGGAAACGGCTGGAAAGATGGAGGGAAGTTGTCTCCAATTTCTTAGATTCACTCGAAAGCCACTACAATCAGATTCTGCAAGAAGTAGGAGCGACCGGCGAACTGAGGCTCTCTGTTGGAAAGAACGTTGACCAAGCGGGGCTTGACATCCTAGTGGGATTCAAAGGTGTACCTCCGACACGCCTTGATTCGCTTACTCAGAGCGGCGGCGAAAGGAGCATAGCACTCATAGCATTCCTGCTCGCACTGCAACAGCACATCTCTTCTCCATTCAGAGCCATCGACGAGTTCGATGT
>JALHTB010000164.1 GCA_022865625.1 Candidatus Bathyarchaeota archaeon | reverse complement strand
CCCGCATGGGCTGGTAGGCTCCGGATGTGATTGGGATGCCTGAAGACCCGAATATGGGCGCCTACTCGAAGAAAGCGGCGGAGAGGTTCGGGGAACAGGCGACATGAATATGGCTGCTCGCTGCGGCGGGTACGCTGTCAGGCCGACTGCTTGGCCTATGCTTCTACACTGGGATGGATGCGGGTGGAACCGCAACAACGGAATGCCCACCCTAGAGAGGATCAGAGTGGAAGCATGAATCTCCCGACTTCAAGTCGCGGAGAGAGTCAATTATATTTCAGCGCATGTCGCATCAGTAACAGACACGGTCCAATGTGATACAATGAGCCTTTCCCATCACGCAACTCGGACGATGGAGGAGATAGTCTCCCAGCTCGTCGACTATGGTCTGAGCAAGAACGAAGCCAGAGTTATCACATTTCTAGCAAAGCGAGGGGCTGAAAGGGCAAGTCTGACCGCTCGGGCACTCAAACTGAATCGGACCGAGACGTATCGGACTCTGAGAAACCTGCAACGCAGGGGCCTCGTTGAGGCCAGCCTAGAGCAACCAGTCAGATTCCAAGCTGCACCATTCTCACGCTGTCTAGAGTTACTGATCGCGGAACGGAGGAACAAGATTGCAGCGCTCGAAGAGCGAAGCGCTCTACTGGAACGCGCATTTGGTGACCTCAGTGTCGAAACGGCAGCCCCGGCGTTCGAGAGATTCCAGGTCCTTGAGGGAAGAACTAAGGTGGGGCAGAAGCTGCTCTTCATGTGTGAGAGTTCGAAGCTTCAGATCGATTCAATCATGGGATACTCAGGCTTGGCTGGGGCAAGTGGACACACGTTTCTCGAGACATTAGCGGCACTGGCGAAGCGGGGTCGCAAGATACGAGTGATCACAGACATCAACGCTTCCACTGCCAGGCTTGTTGAACCATTCCAGAACCTGATCTCATTCAGGCATTTGGAGTTGGCCCGTAGCCCTGTGCCTAGAGTGTCAATCATCGACGACACGGAAGCGCTCTTCGCCATAGGTGGCGTCGAGGAAATCGCGAACCAGGGTCCTGAGCAAGCTACGTTGTGGATAAGCAGCCGCTCGTTTGTGCGGAACCTTCGCGCCTACTTCAATGAGATGTGGAGCAGCGCAACCCCAGTGACGGCTCGACTTGAGGCGATCAAGGCAGAAAAGCTGGAGTAGGAGCCGACGACCCTGAAAGGAAGAACCGAAGTACGACACTACGCTCCCAGTTGCCGCACGCAGCAACATCAGAGGATGATTTCAGCTTTCATTACCGAATAGTCGGTTCCTCGGTCTTTCGAGGCAAGGCTGAAACCGAACTTCTGGCCCAGATGAATTATCGACTTGTTTTCCACATCGAAGTACGCAAATATCTTTGACAGTCTCTTCCTCTTTGCCTCAGCCACAAGATGCGTGAACAGAGCCGATCCGAGTCCATGATTCTGCCATTCATCAGACACGACAACAGCTGCTTCCGCCATCTTTCCTGTCGAGTCTGTCACATATCGAGCTTCGCCAACCGCTTGCTCTTCATGATCCTTCACAGTCGCTACCAATGATGTGACATCTGCATCGTCCAATCGAAGCATCTCTTCCGCATCTTCTCGAGTGAGGTTCTTTTGAGACCTTAGGAATCGACGGAACATCGTGTCATCCGAGAGCGCACTGAACATGCGAAAAAGCATCTTGAAGTCCTCCGGTCCAGCCCTTCGAATCAGAACCTTTGACCCGTCCTTCAATGCTACTGTGTGCGGAAGTCTGTCGTTAGACCTGGCGCTCAATCAGAGACCTCCGACCCTCAGGGCTCGAGGGATAATCTATGGTCGCAGGACGATTTTTCCGAAATGCTCTCTCTTCTCCATTCTCTCTTGGGCTTTAGCCGCGTCGGCCAGCGGGTACACCTTGTCGACCACCGGTTTGAGTCGTCGTTGCCTCACGAGTTCGACTACTCTCAAAAGTTCTCCTTTGCTTGCCATGTATGAGCCTAGGATCGAGAGCTGCTTGCTGTAGAGGAACCGGATGTCGGTCTGTCCAGCGTAGCCGGTTGTGGCTCCGCATGTGACAAGCCTGCCGCCGACTGCCAGTGCTTTGATGCTCTTCTCCCAAGTCGCGGAACCCACGTGTTCGAAGACGATGTCTACGCCGCGTTTCCCGGTCAGTTTTCTCGCTTCCTCTGCGATATCCTGCTGATTGTGGTTGATGGTCTCGTCTGCCCCTAGTGCCTTTGCATGTTCCAGTTTGTCTTCGCTCCCAGCAGTCGCAATCACTCGGGCTCCCCAGAGCTTAGCTATCTGGATCGCTGCGCTCCCAACGCCGCTACCCGCTCCAAGAACAAGCACAACTTCCCCGGGCGTGACTCCTGCTCGTGTAACGAGCATGTGCCAAGCTGTCATGAAGACCAATGGAACGGCTGCGGCTTCCTCAGGTTTCAGCCATTCTGGTTTCGGAATGAGGTTCACTTCTGGAACGCTGACCAGTTCGGCATACCCGCCGTCCACGAGGTATCCGATGATCTTGTAGGAGCGGCACATGCTGTCGCGTCCGGATAGGCAATGCTCGCACATGCCACAACTCAAGCCCGGAGACACTATCACAGCATCGCCGGGGCGAGCCTTGGACACAAGCTTGCCCACGCTCTTGACTTCTCCACAGATGTCGTTTCCAGAGATGTGAGGAAGCGGAATCTGAATCCCAGGCAAGCCCCTGCGTCCCCACAGGTCAAGATGATTGAGGGCGCAAGCTTGGACCCGGATCAGAACCTCATTCTCTTTGACGACTGGATCCGGCCTCTCCTCGTATCGGAGTTTGTCGATTCCTCCATGCTCATGAAAGACAACTGCCTTCACTGAATGTCGCCACTCGAGCCAGCTCATTGCTCCGGCCTCGCTAGCATTTACCTGTTGTTGCAGAGCTGAAGGTGCGGCTGGTTCGAAAACTCGCTCGACCCTGCCCCTTGGAATGAATCGCGCTGTGTCTAATCTTATATCAGCCTCGCGAAACCTCATAGGTCTGCATAGATCAGAAGTCGTGCACCTTCAGTTGCTCAGCTGGATGACAGATATTGAAAGCAAGCGGAAGCAGAAGCGCCAAGAAACCCAAGCGGAAATCCAACCTTAGCACACTCGCTGCGCTCTTGGTAGTTGTGATCATCTTCGCGTTCGTAGTATACTCCTTGATCGCGCCACAACAGACCGGGTCTCAGACACCTGGAATGAAGGCTGCCATCGTGGATCAACTCAGTATGCTCTATCCGAACCGAGAGTTCACGAAGCCGGCTGAAGATATCATGCGTCAGGCCGGCCTCAATGTGGACATCTACGGACCTGAGAACGTGACTGTGGGCCTGTACGCTTGGTTGCCTGATGCGGGGTACAGGTTGATACTTTTCAGGGTTCATGGAGGCGTGAACCAGAAGATGGAAGGTAATCCTGTTGGGCTGTATACGTCAGAGCCTTACAATGAGCTCAGTCATCAGCAGGAGCAGCTGGCTGACTTGGTTGGTATGGGTCGAGCATACGACCGAAATGACACGGTCGTCTTCGCGGTTACACCGAAGTTCATCAGGGAACGGAGCATCACAGACTACCCCGGCACCGTAATCGTCTTGATGGGTTGCTATGGGCTCTTCAGCACAGACCTGCCTCAGGCCTTCATTGACCGAGGCGCATCAGTGATCATAGGGTGGAAAGGACTGGTTGGCCTTGAGCACACAGACAGGGCGACGCTCGTGTTACTGGAGGCGATACTCTTGGACAAGTTGAGCATTCGAGATTCTGTCGATAGGACGATCGATCGCGTCGGTCCTGACCCTGAGAGCAAAAGCCCACTCGCCTACTACCCCGAAGAGAAAGGTAATCTGACATTCCCAGAGTTGCATCCGAGTGGACTCTTCAGAGCTTCATCGTTGACGACTCCGGTATTCACGTGTGAGAACGCAGTCTCGAAATTGACAAAATATCGCACCTACTGAAACCGAACTGAGCATTTGACACAGCCCACGTCACCGCATCCTTAACTTTCATACAGTTCCCAGTTCCGCCACTGTCTCCGCTACCCAACGCATGTAAAGAGGCAATCATTTACTCTACCTCCGCTAACTCGCCAGCTGAGGAAGGATTGGTCGGAATTGTCGGTTGAAGAAGGAAGAGAACCTCCGGATTTCTCGCTGCCGGACCAAGACAGGAAACAGCGCGCTTTGAAGGATTTCCTGGGAAAGAAGATCGTTTTGGCGTTCTTTCCGGGCGCATTTACGAGTGTCTGCACGAAAGAGATGTGCACCTTTAGGGATTCCATTCAGGCACTCAACAGTTTGAACGCACAAGTCGTTGGCATAAGCGTCAACGACCCGTTCACAAACAAGGCTTTTGCTGAAGCAAACAAGCTGCAATTTCCAATCCTGAGCGATTACACAAGAGAGACTGTGAGGAAATACAATGTCTTCCATGACAACTTTGCAGGATTGGCAGGCTATACTGCTGCAAAGCGATCTGTATTCGTATTAGACGACGATGGCATTGTACGCTACAGATGGGTCTCCGACGATCCAGGAAAGCAGCCTGACTACGACGCGATAAAGAAAGTTCTGGCCGAGATCTGATAGGCCCTGCTCGTGCCTGCTCAAGGTCTCCTCGATTCACCATTACGGATGCTCGATGAGGCATTGCCTGTGCGTGGAGAAGCGAGATGGACTCAATGCTATAAGATACCTCTTCGTGATCTGTGGGTGGTGAGATGACTGATGGGCAAATTCAAGATGGTCAAGAAACCCAGGAAGAAGGAAGAGAAGAAGCCTCCGCCTCAGAAGAGCGCCTAGAGTTCCTCGTGCTTGAGACGGTGCTTTCACGCGTCTTAGTACTTCTCCATCTCCTTTAGTTTGGCGGGAAGATACTTGTCTACGATGTAGGCTAGGCCGTAACGGCTGAACGCTTCCTGCTCCGCCTTCTTCTTGATCTTCAGAAACGTCTCGATCTCTCTCTTCCACAGCTTGCCTTCGTAGCGTGGGTCCTTTCCGAACTCGTAGAGTCTCTTTATGTCAAGATCAGTGAGCTTGTCGCTTGGAAGATCGTAATCTACGATATCTGATGCCCAAACCCCCGCCCACTTCGCATCAGGCGTATTGAGATCTCGTAGATGTGCCGCGTTTGCTGATCCTGAGATTATGACCATGGCGATGTGCATTCCCCATGGGTCAGCGTCGCAGAAGATGTACACGGGCAGATCCAACTCTTGGTTTAGGCGGCGAATGAGTGATCGTGTCGCTCTGGGCGCCTGACCTGCCGTATGTACGAGGATGGCCTTGTGTTTGTCGTGAACTTTCTCTTCTACGAATCGTGTGAAGAGGCCGCCTTTCTCAATGACTATTACCTTGTCGGCTTTGCATTCGGCGAACTCAGCGTTTGTGAGCGCCGGTCCTATCATCATTCCATCAGGGTGCGAGGAAAGGTTCAGTCTCTTTCCTTCGTAGCCAGGCACTGTGTATTCTATCACTAGGTTTCCGAAGATCGACGATCTTTCTTCAGGGAAGACGTTGAAGTCCTCTCGAGAATGCCCAATCACAGTCTCAAGGTCTGTGATGATGTTGTCGCTTTCAGTCTGATCTGTGAAGCTCATCTCGTAGGCTTGAGCCGAATAGAATACGTCTCTGAGCGTTGACGTCCTGTCTTGTCCTCTGAGCTCGTCTACGAAGGAGGCCGTCCAGACCAGCTGAGTCAACGGTCTAATGTGTTTGATGTTTCTTGAGCTGCGTTTGACGGATTTGCTGCCGAGGATGTACTGTCTCAGTTTCTGGTCATACTGTATGTTGTGGATAGACCGATTGGGCATTTGTATCCAAGGAAATTGCCTGTGTGTCATCTGGTTGTAGAGTTGTTCTCCAAGCCCAGTCAGGGCTGTCAGGACTTTGGCTTTCTTCTCCTTGACAAGCCCGATCCTCTTCGCGCGTTTCTCAGCTGTCGCTTTCTTCTTCGTCGCTTTCTTCATGCTTCAACACGCTTCTGAGTAACGGTTTAACGTCAGGTTCTTTCTGCTTTCCAGCAAGCTTGGTCGAGAACAAAGCTAGCTTGGGTAGAAACTTCTCAAAAACATCCAGTCGCTTCTTCTGCCGTTCGATAGTGTGCTTCCGCGAGAGGAAGACGGATAGGCGTCTCGCGACCTCTCGAACAGCGTTCAGCATCTCCCTTTCCACATCGGGGCGGTCAGCAATGAATTCCTTGCCCACGGTCTTGTAAGGAACCTTTGTGGAACAAAGATGAACAAACACCGCAATGGGCATGTCGGGTAGGACCTTGTAATGTCGCCAGTCAACCAGCGAGTTGACTACCTTGTAGGAGACATCACTCGCCTCATCAAACAATAGTGGGATCTTGTTTGCGAATCTGTAGAGCACTATTCCTCCCGTGTTCGGGATCTGGCCACCGTATGCTGCTCCAACCTCGACGATGAATGGAAAGCCCGAGTAAGCAGACGGCTTCCGCTGATACACCTCCACGTACTCTGGCGAAAGTTCCTTCTCGATTCCAGCCTTGAGCAGTTCTTCGCCGAGTGGTGAAAGACAGCTTGAGTCTGGCGGGAGGAAGTCCTCAAAGTTCTTCATCGAGTTGGCGAGGCTGACGATTTCCTCGTTGGTCAGCTTCTTTGGATTCTTCTTTCCTGGTATGCCGGCCTTTTCAAGGAATCTCCGAGCAGTCGTGTCTCCAACTCGTTGGAAATGCAGCTTCATGAACGCGTGAAGAGATCGGGCCTGTGTCACATCGATGACACGTTTCATCGTCTCGACATCGACTCCGTGTGGATGAAGGGTTGTCTCTTTCGGAGGTTCAGGCATCTGAGCGGTGGCACGCTCGAAGCGGTATAGTCTTCCTCTCGGATCGACGAAGGTGAGATTCGCGTATGGTGCGACAATCGCTGTTTCTTTCAGATAGTCAAGGATCTTCGGCATTGCTCTTGTGTAGTCCGCTTCGGTTGAGAATTCCACTATAGTGCCATGCCAGCGGTCCGGATTAGGATGTGTGATCTCTTTGATCTTCTCAGGTTGGTTGCGCTGAATGTCTATCCGAAGTCTCACGTCGTGAATCTTCGTCGGTCCGGTGCTTGAGATTATGGTAGCTTCTGAATGTGTAGTGATT
>JALHTB010000163.1 GCA_022865625.1 Candidatus Bathyarchaeota archaeon | reverse complement strand
TCAGCGACTTTCTTCGTGGGTTGTGTCGCGTCGACGAGCACGAGTTCTCCTGCCTGTACAAGCTGCAAGTACTGTTCTCTGACTCTTCGTTGGAGTTCAAGATTCTCCAGTACACTCTTCTTTCTCCTTATTCTGCCCAGACTCGTTTCAGCTGGAATGTCCAAGTAAATGGCGAGGTTTGGTTTCTCCGCGAACCGATTGATCTCGCGAAGCCATTTCGGATCCACTCCTTGGGCACCTTGGTAAGCAAAGGAAGCATACATGTAGCGATCGCATACGACTATTCTGCCGCCGGCGAGCGCAGGGAGCACCTCAGACTCAAGGTGCAGATACCTGTCAGCCGCAAAGAGAAGCGCCTCGATCTCAGGAGATATCTTCTCTTTCTCTAAGAAGGTCCGGCGAATCAGCTTGCCTACCGCGCTTCGGCTCGGCTCAGCAGTGGGATGGATCTTGTACCCTTTCCGTCTCAGCGTCGAGCAGAGAATCTTCGCTTGAGTCGTCTTTCCTGCGCCGTCGCCACCTTCTAGAACAATGAATGCTCCTCGGTGATGATTCTGCACGATCTGCTGTCCCCTCACTCCATTGGGTATCTGCCGTATCTTCTAATTGCCTTGATCATGATCTCAACATTCTCAATTGGAACGTCGGGTTGGACTGCGTGCTGTGGCCCCATGATGAGCCCTCCGCCACCACCAGCAGTTTTGATGGTATTCCGGATCTCCTCCTCTATCTCATCTCTGTTGCCGAACGGTAGGGTGTGCTGGATGTCCACAGTTCCTACCTGAGTAAGGTTAGGGTACTTCTTCTTTATCTCGCCTGGGATTGTGCCGCAGCGAGCTTGGATCGGGTTCAGACCATCGATCCCTGTCTCCACGAGATCATCAAGTATAGAGGCTATGTTTCCGTCAGAGTGCAACACGACTGGGACTCCCCGAGACTTGATCTCGTTCACAACCCTTCTCAGTTGCGGAAGAACGAGCTGCCGCCAGTGAGTTGGCGACATGACGAGGCCTTGTTGCCATCCGTAATCGTCGCCAACAAGGATGATGTCAGCACCGACATCAATCAGTTCCTTTGCCACTTCGACCTCAAAATCTGTCGCAATGTCCAAGCACTTCTCTGCCAGCGACGGGTTCACGTAGATGTCCTTGAGAAACGTGCTCAGGCCTCTGAGCTGCCATGCTGGCTCGAACGGCCCATTCACGACACTCATGACCGCTTTCTCGTCGCCTATCAGCTTCTTTGCGCCTTCGACTTCTCGTGTCCTCTTGGGTTCGTGTGGATCTGGCGGCTCGTAGGCATCGATATCTTCTGGTCGTATTATCGGGAACTCCACGAATTCCGAGTACAAGCCGCAAACCCGAAGCGTTCTTCCCCATTCGTCTACCCTGTCTTGAGTCGCGTAGACATCGTACGGATAGAATACATCTGGCCCAGCAACCACCACATCAGAGTCGAATCTCTGATACATCGGCAGGAAGTCAGCCAAGAAGTCTCTAGGTCTCCGGCCGATTACCTTCTCGACCCATTGTGGCGTGAACCCGAGAAAGAACGTCGGGACACAATCCGGCTCACTGTGAGCCAGCGCCTCAAGCACACGGTCTCTGGGCTTCATGATCTGCCCGCTCCCTGGCGTCAGGACATGCCGAGAGAATAGATCTGAAAGCGGCCTCATCAGCCTAGCGGATCCAAAGGCTTGACCCTCAGGCAGAGGGTGCATGAGAAGAGGCAAAGTTATTCTGATCAGACGTCCGAAGCTCAGTGAAGCTGAGCAGTACTCAGGATTGCCGGTCACGGTGTGAATGAATGGACAGTAAAGAGAAGATTCCTCATAGGTATTGGGGGTTCGTTAAGGATCCGATTCATGGCTACGTCAAGCTGTCGGAAACCGAGAGGACAATACTGGACACAGGTCCGGTTCAGCGATTGAGGAGAATCCGGCAGCTATCCGGAGCGGAATACGTGTATCCTGCTGCAACGCATACTCGTTTTGAACATGCGCTCGGAGCAATGTATCTAGCTGGAGTTGTGGCCGAGAACCTTCCTGCCGATCTCGACGAGGATGAGAAGAAGACTCTGAAGGTTGCCGCGCTTCTTCATGACGTGGGCCATGCCCCCTTCTCTCATCTCTTTGAGCCAATGTTAGTGAAGCATCTCGGCAAGACGCATGAAGACATGTCCTCGCGGATCATACTCGAGTCAGAACTTTCCGACACACTCACGAGCGTGGGCTTGGATCCGAAGACAGTCAGCAAGCTCTGTGTCGGGAGATTGGAGAAGCCGAAACGCGCGTTCCTCGATCAGATCATCCAGAGCTCCGTCGATGTTGACAAGATGGACTTCGTGCTTCGCGACTCATATCACACCGGTGCGGGTTATGGTGATGTTGACATCTTTCGCCTCATCTACACAATAGATGTCCTCAACGGGAATCTAGCAGTGGACGTGACGGCTCTCTCCACGCTTGAGAGTTTCATACTCGCAAGGCTGGAGTCGTTCAGAACGATCTACTATCACAGAACGTCTCGTGCCGCTCAGCTAATGCTCATCAAAGCTTTCGAATGTGCCAAGGATGACCTCAAGATCTCTCGGCTGGAATCCGTGGATGAGTATTTGGCGCTCGACGATAGCGCCTTGTGGTCGATGCTCTGCAGGAACGACAAATCAAGAGTCATCATCAATGATCTCAACAGACGAAAGCTGCTGAAGTGCGCATATGAGAAGACGTTCTTTGTCAAGGACGAGTTCCTTTCAAGTCTCTTCACGAAGGATACGGTTCGGATCCAGATGGAAGAGGAGATTGCTCACAAGGCGAACGTTGATGTCGCCAGCGTCAGCATTGACCTCCCCTCTCTCCCGTCCGTTCCATACCATTCGGCCGAGGAGCTGGACCCCATGGACATCCCAGTGTTCTACAGAGGACCGAACGGCGAGAAAGTACCACAGAAGATCTCAGAAGTCTCAAAGGTCGTCGACGTGTTGATGGCCTACATGAACATCATTCGAGTCTACACGACGGGACAGAATAGGGAGCAGGTTCGAAGAGCTGCCGTCAGCGTGCTTGGAGAATCGCCGCTGTCGAGTCTCGTCTCTTACTAGCGAGCTGGCGCGGTCTTCCTAAGGTCGTCTAGGAGCTTAGCGTAGATCCGGAGCGCCTCAGGTTCCTCGATGGCTGTGTTCAATGAAACAACAGCGATCTTTCCGAAGGATGCGGTCGCCCTTTCAGCGAGTGCTCTACTGGCCATCAGGTACTTGCCGCCGAGCAGTACTGACGATCGACCCGCTTTCTCCTCTCCGATTCCCGGCATCGCCAACGCGACTGTACCAAGTTTGCTTGTTCCCTCATAGAAGAAGATGAGAACGGCGTTCTCGAGCGTGAGCAGGCTGGCATGGAAAGTGACGTTGTCACGTTCGAACTTTGCGTCAGTGGATTCCAGTGAGGGCATCGGACTCGGTTCCTTCACTATTCAGCACGAAAGGCTAACATTTCAACATGTGCATTCGTTCGTTTCGGTGCATTTTCGAATAGGCGAGAGGGCGTAGATCATGCGAATCGCGGTAGTATCTGACATACACTCAAACTACGACGCCCTCCAGGTGGTCCTCTCGTCGATGGGCGACTATGATGCGTTCTTCTGCTTGGGAGATCTCGTCGGCTACGGCGCTCAGCCCAACGAGGTTGTTTCAGAAATCAGATCCCTCGAGCCAGATGCAGTAGTCTTGGGAAACCATGACTATGCAGTCTCAACAGGGGACACGTCAGGTTTTGTTCACCATGCGGTGGAAGCTATTGAATGGACGCGCAGGCAGATCTCACCTGAGAATCTGCACTACATCTCAAGCCTACGGTCAAAGAGCGATTTCACCGTGGATGGAGTCAAGATTGCTCTCGCTCACGGCAGTCCAAGAGATCCCTTGATGGAATACGTCTACCCGAGCGCCGCCGAGTTCGTCTTGAGAGG
Organism: Candidatus Bathyarchaeota archaeon; assembly: GCA_022865625.1. The sequence goes on along the minus strand of JALHTB010000163.1, from coordinate 334 downwards.
AATGCTTGACGAATCCGGAGGAAGCATTCTCCTGCTCGGGCATACCCACGTCCCATTCAGTCAGGAGTTCGAATCGAAACTGATCGCAAATCCCGGGAGCGTGGGTCAACCTAGGGATGGGGATCCTCGAGCAAGCTACGCCATACTTGACCTATCCGCTAGAACGAGGTTTCAGATACGCCGAGCCAGCTACGATGTCGATGCGGCGGCAAGCAAGATTACCGCAAGGGGGCTTCCCAAGATGCTTGCAGATCGCCTCTACTTGGGATTCTGATGGACTGTCCATCGGTCCTTGTGAAGTAGACTCTGGAAGTGTCGCAGACATGGTGCTAGT
>JALHTB010000162.1 GCA_022865625.1 Candidatus Bathyarchaeota archaeon | reverse complement strand
TGTCTTGGCACTGGCGACTTGGTGGTTCGTTGCGAGAAGAAAGACGATGTGGTTCGGCTTGACTGTGGCTGCATTCTCGATCCTGTCTGTGACAACGACTGTGGGGATGTTTTCAAGCATAATCGCGAACTGGATGGCCCTGGTCGTATGGATGGTCTTCTTCGCGTACACGGCCTTTCGACTTGACGAACGATTTCGGGTTCTGGATGCCGTTGTCTTGTTGCTAATGTCTACTCTGATCCTCCTTATCCACCCGTGGACTTGGGGGGTGTTCGCGGCATCTGTTGCGCTGTTTGCTTTCGTCACCTTGTTTCAGGAAAGGCGAAAAGGAGTGAGAGCTGCAGCCCTGCTCCTTTCGATTATCGCGATCGATGCCTTCCTCGCGCTCGCCGGCCTTGCAGTTCTCGGAGAAAACCAAGGATGGATAGTTGCCGAGACGCTCGGGCTATTCATGACAGTTGTGAGGAATCCGGCAAGTGTGCTCGTCTTCTGGAGCGCCCTGACTCGGCTGACTCAAGTATGGGCCGCGTTCTTCAGCCCAGTTTCTATTGTTGTGAGCATTATCGGCGTCTTTTGTCTTCAGAAAGCAAACCTATCACAATGGCGTCGGCGTCTTATCCTGTGTTGGCTTTGCGCATCTGCAATAGGATCGATCCTAGCGGCACCTCTAGGACTCGACCCGTCTAACCCTACCCGAAGTGAGAGCCATCTCTGGCGAATGTTGTTTCTGACTCCCTTCCAGCTCACGTTACCCTTTGGGGGGGCTTTGATCGCTGGGTTCCCAAAGGGGTTGGGAAAGGAAAACGAACCAGCAAACGTCAGAATCACAAGAGTATCTCTCCGAGGTGCTTTTCTTGCGACCGTATTCGCGACCGGTTTCCTGCTAGCTTGGACACCAATGCAGCTGAGACTTGTTACGATCATACTCGTGCTTCCAGCGGTAGTTGGACTCTTGCTCGCGAAGTCTGGCAGTCAGGAGAAGGAACTTGTCGGTACTTTGGCTCTGGTCAGTCTGCTGCTTGTGGCCTTCAACTACGCGACGCGGGCCCTCGCCCAGTTGCTCATTGATCCGCACAACTATAGGCCGTAAAGGAAATGATGGTGCGGCAATGTACCGCTCGCCAAACGTTCGTGCTCACGCATGCGGGGCTCAACCACGATCTAGAAGACCCGCCAAACGAGACCCAAAATCTTATGATTGAGCTCTGGAGAGAACGGGCTGGAGAAGTGAGTCGATAGTGAGAGCGTCTACCTCTGTTGCAACCATTGCCTTGATCGTCCTTGCTTTGTATCTCCCCTCAACAGCCCCTGCGAGTGCCGAAGCATATTGTCCAACCTATCAGGTGAACTTGATCATCGATCTGGTGGACTCGAATCCGCGCAACGCTTGGGTGGGAGTAACGGTAGCCACGAGGGTGCACGTGACCTACCCTGACGGAACCCCTGCTATACTCATGCCAGAAACGATCTCGTTTAGCTGGTCCAACGGTACTTACGAAAAGATAAGCCCGAACGCACTGGTCATGTCAACCGGCGAGCCAGGGTTCTACATGTATCTTGAATCGGTGAAGGCAGATTTCCCAACTGGAACTGTCACGATCACCGCCCTGCTCTGCAGCTGCTCTGACACAAGTGGGAACTGGGGTCCGACGGACGACGAATCTTCTCTTACGACTATTACGCCGAGCGACCTTTCTATCCTACAGATTGGTTTCCAGATGACTACACAGACAACCACAACTCAGCCTGCCGAGAACGTGCTTGTTACCTACGCCGTTCCCATAGTGATCGCAATACTGTTGCTCATCGCATTGCTGCTGTTGATTGCTCGAGGACGCAGAAAGAAACCCTAGACAGAAACCGTCTGAGATGGGCGAGCGACGTCTAGCGGAGCGTGCGGCGCGACGTCAGGAAGTTATTTGTCTGAGTAACGGAATGTTAGTCGCCGTGATAACTGCTTGGGGCAGACTAGTTGCTGGGTCTGTGGGGGGGCCATTCTCACGGAAGATGGCTTCTGCTCAAATTGTGGCACCCAGCTGACTCGCAAGGACGAGAAGCCCGAAATTCGACTGCCGGTTGCCCATGCCGGTTCGAGGACAGTAATCGGTGTTTTTCTGACCGTAGTTGGGGGGGTAGTGGGCGCTCTGAGTTACTTCATGGGCATAGTGCCCATGATCGCGTTCGGTTTGGCATCTTTCCTGATCGGAATCATGGCCCTCTGGCTGCCCGATTCGGGATCGATTTCAAGCAGCTTGTTGACCGACTCGATTCTTCCATCACTCCTTAACATGGAGAATCTGCTGCAGGACCTAGATCTTGACGAGAGGGGAATATACATACCGACCTCCGGACTGGGGGTCTCACCGAAGGTGTTTGTGCCATTGGCACTAACGCCTGAGACCAAGAAACCGCCCGTGGGACTCATTCACAGCCGCAGGATCTTCGTCACCGTCGGAAGAAAACCTGAAGACAGAGGCATACTTCTCGACGCTCCAGGAGGGGAAATCCTATCGACTATTGAGCGATCCTTGCGCATGGACTTCTCGAGGATCCCACTAGAGGATCTTGCATCTCATCTTGATTCTGGATTCAAGTCGCTGGAAATTGCAGGAGTCAGCAGTCTGACACAAGAACACGGCCGTGTCAAGATTCAGATGGAGCTGAAGGATTTTGTTGATATGGAGTCGAGGCTGAGAAACTTGGCGCCTAGGCTTAGCGAGCATGTCGGCACACCTCTCGTGAGCGCAGTGGCGGCAGCTGTCTCCAAATCTGCACGAAAACACGTCACGATAAGGAGTGTCGTTTTCGAACCTCGTGACAGGCAGATCGACATGATTTTCAATGTGGCCGATTGAGGAGTCTGACCAGCGCGAATGAAGAATGTTGACGCGTTTCTCGTGATCTACTCCGTGGTCGCGTTCTCAACAGTGTCTATCCTAAGCCTATTCGAGGAGGCCGCTATTGATGTGTACGGAGTTCTATTCATAGTCGAGTTCTTCATCGTCAGCGAGCTTGCGCCTCCATTTCCTCCGAAACTGCAGCGCAGGAGAACTCTCATCGCCATGGTGTTGATTGTGATCTTCACCGGAATCCTGACACGACGAATACTTGAAATACTCCCCTAGGAACCGCTGCCGGGTGAGCGAAATCCTTGTCAAGGGATCGAGCGAGAACACTGGTTGTACTGCTTCTGGTCTGCTCGATTCTGCCGGTAGCATATCTCGCCTCTTCACTCACGTTGAGCGCACCTGGGGACAGGCTGAGAGAGCACCGGTATTCCCAAGCACAAGACATCCCAGTGGAAGTGAAGGCTCTGCTCGCGTCACTTGAACAAAGGATGACTCCCGAGGATTTGGAACG
>JALHTB010000026.1 GCA_022865625.1 Candidatus Bathyarchaeota archaeon | reverse complement strand
CTCCCGAAGTGCGTCGAGTGGACGGATTTGACCAAGAAAGTGAGCTTGGCACGGCGGCTGAGCACTTTCGACGTGACGAATCTTGTTGTTGGCTCGATTATTGGAGCTGACATCTACATAGCCGCAGCCCTCGGCGCAAGACTTGTGGGACCAGCCTCTCTTGTTCTCTGGATTATCGCAGGCGTGATTGCGATTGTGATTGCCCTCTCTTTCTCCTACTGTGTAACCATTTTACCGAAAGTAGGCGGACCATATGTCTACACGAAAGAAGCAGTCGGACCATTCGCTGGGTTCATCGTGGGCTGGGCACTCCTGCTGGCAGAATGGTTCTCTCTTGCGGTTTTCCCTGTCGCTTTCACTCAGTACTTCTTGTCATTCTTTCCGAATCTCGACCAGCTTAGTCAGATCCTTTTGAAGGGAACATTCATCTCGATCATCTTCGTGACGAACGCGTACGGAGTGAGATCCGCGGGCAAGTTCAACGACATCCTCACAGTAGGGAAACTGGCTCCGCTGCTCCTCCTCATGGCGTCGGGGCTATTGTTCATGGGACTGCATCCTGGACTCGTCTCTTCCAACTTCCAACCTTTCACCAAGGGCGATATGCAAGACGCAGGACAAGCGTTGGTGCTAATCTTCTGGGCTTATGCCGGCTTCGAGCTTTCTACCCTGCCAGCTGATGAGATTCAGAATCCCAGACGGACGATTCCCAGAGCCATCGCCGTGGGCATGTTGATAGTCACGAGTTTCTACCTCACCACGAACTTTGTGATAATCGGCGTTGTGGACGAGGCGACACTCGCGGCTTCACCTGCACCACTGACTGTAGCGGCCGCGAACATCTTTGGTCTTTCTCCAGGTCTGTCACAGATCGGAAGCTTGGTAGTGGGCATAGGCGCGTTAGTCTCGATCATGGGTGCAGACGAGTCAGGAACTATAGGGACATCTCGTCTGGCCTTTGCCATGTCTCTCGATGGTCTACTTCCTCGGCTGTTCAGCAAGTTGCACAGGTCTTACCACACGCCATACATTGGGTTGGCTCTGATCTGTTCAACAGCATTTGTCGCAAGCGTCTTCGGTACATTGTCAGCGTTGATCAACAGCTCCGTCCTGCTTCTCTCATTCGCATATCTCTTGACTTGTGTCTCTGCAATCTTGCTCAAAAGAAAGCATCAACGACACTATGGCGGATCAAAGCGAGGATTGTTGATTCCATCGTTAGGCATTGTCTTTTCATTCCTGCTGATGACGCAAGTTGGCAAGCAGCAGATCCTCATCTCCTCGGTGCTACTGGCTATTGGTGTTCCATTGTACATCTTCTTCTCTCCGAAGAGCGAATTACATGAAATGAAGGAAGCTTTCTTGGCACGAGACGCGATTCTACAGAGAGCCTATGAACAAGGGGAAAGATTCCTTGCACATGGCCTACACCATGCTAGATTGATGATCCAACGGGCCAGACATGATGAGAGAGCCTGGTCAGCCGACACTTCGCTCTGACCCAGCGCTATCCCCACGAACAGAGCACGCGTCAACAGCCCGCGAAGCGCCCATAGATCTCAAATGCCAAGAGCCATGCAGACATTAGCCGATTAGACATGGGCAGATTGATAGACAAGTGGGAAGCCAATGCCAAGAGACTCGCCAAGAGAGCTATTGAGGACGAGAAACTGCTTGCCGAATTGCTGCAAGGAATCCTATCCAAGAAAGATGAGACGCGGTATACCCGCTTCAAGGCCCTAATGTTCGTCAGTGAGGAGCGCCCAGAGCTTCTGTACCCTCACTGGGACTACTTCGTGCAGTTGATTGACAGCGATAGCGCTCATTCGAAGTATATTGCCAGCTACCTAATCGCGAGTCTCACAGCTGTTGATACAGACTGCAAGTTCGAGAAGATTTTCGATAAGTACTACAGCATGTTGGATGACAGAAGCGTGATTCCAGCTGCCCATGTCGCGCGCAACTCTGGAAAGATTGCCAAGGCAAAACCGGCGCTTGAAGCCAAGATAACGGAGAAGTTGCTGAGCATAGACAAGACTCACCATAAACCGGACCGCAGAGAACTAGTCAAAAGCGAAGCGATAGTGGCGTTCAGCGAGTACTTTGACCGAGCCCAGGACAAGGAGAGGATTCTGGAGTTCGTCAACAGACAGTTGAAGAGCAAGAGTCCGAAAAACAGGAAGAACGCAAGGGAATTCCTAAAGAAATGGGCGAAATCATGAGCCTGACTTGTCGAAAGAGATATTAGTGCATATGCCCGCAACCACGATTGTTTCTGGTGTGGACTGATGTCGATCAAGCTTTCATCAGGGAGAGAAATTCCGATCGAGATGCACAAGGCACGAATGGTGCAGAGAATCTCGCTAGTTCCGGTGGAAGAGCGCCTTAGAGCGATAGCTGAGGCAGGATACAACACCTTCCTGCTCAAGACCAAAGACATCTTTCTGGACATGCTCACGGACAGCGGTGTGAATGCGATGAGCGATAACCAGTTTGCTGGCTTCATGAATGCAGACGATGCCTACGCAGGCAGCATGACGTTCTATGATTTTGCGAAAGCCGTGGAAGACGTGCTAGGCTACAAACACGTCATGAACGTGCATCAGGGAAGAGCCGCCGAGCATCTGCTGGCGAAGGTTTTCGCCAAACCAGGCGACGCTATTCCAACGAATTACCATTTCACAACCACCAAAGCGCACATTGAACTGATAGGAGCATCATGCCTCGAGATCTACTACGACGAGGCGTTGAAAACCGAGAGTTCCAATCCATTCAAGGGAAACATGGACCCTGAGAAACTCAGGAAAGTAATCGAGAAGTACGGCAAAGAAAAGGTCCCATTTGTCCGAATGGAAGCAACAACAAACCTCATCGGCGGCCAGCCATTCTCCATGGCAAATCTGAAAGAGATTAGAAAGATCTGCGACAAGCATGGTCTGATTCTCGTTTTGGACGGAAGCCTCATTTGCGAAAATGCATACCTGATCAAGCAGCGGGAGAAAGGATACGAGAACAAGAGCGTCGCAGAGATAGTTCGAGAGATATGTGGCCTTGTCGACCTGTACTACATGAGCGGAAGGAAGAATACTTCTGTTAGAGGAGGTCTGATAGCGACAAACAACAAGGAACTGTTCGACAAGATCAGGCCATGGCTTCCAGTCTACGAGGGTTTCTACACATACGGAGGCATGTCGATGAGAGAGGTCGGCGCCATGGCAGTCGGAATGAGAGAAATGGTGGATCCTGCCGTCGCAGGTTCCTCCGTGGAGCAGATAAAGTACTTTGTTGGAAAGCTAGTCGAGACTGGAATCCCGGTTGTTACACCGCCAGGCGGACTGGCCTGTCACCTGGACGCCATGAGATTCCTTCCGAACGTTCCTCAATCCCAGTATCCGGCTGGATCACTGGCGGCCGCCCTCTACATATCATCCGGGATAAGAAGCATGGAGAGAGGAACTGTCTCCATGGATAGAGACAAGGAAGGCAAGGAAGCGTTGGCCGACATAGAACTGACAAGGATCGCGCTTCCACGGAGAGTCTACACAATATCGCACATTGAATATGCTGTTGACAGAATAAACTGGCTGTACAAGCATCGGGAACTAGTGAAAGGATTGAGATTCGTGTTTGAGCCGCCAGTGCTCAGGTTCTTCGACGGAAGGCTCGAACCCATAGGCAATTGGGGAAGAGAACTGGCCGACGCTTTCAAGCGAGAAATAGGCGATCACTGACAAGTATAGAATGGCAACCGTCTAACGCAACATGGGTTGCATGACGCGCCGCCCTGCAACAGGCAATTCTCATCTGTGCGCCTCAGAGAACGAGGTTCCCTGTCATTTCGCGGCAATTTCGGGGGCAAGTCTGCCGAGCCGCTGAGGGGTAGAGGCGTACAGCCTAATGTATGGCGCCATGGCTCGGAAGATCTTGCTCTCTGCCTTTCTCACGTGTTCCTCGTACGTTGTCCTAGGGACCTTGTGCTTTCGCGCGATCTCTTCGGTCGTCGTCTTCTTTGGAACCTGATAGTAGCCATACTCAACCGCGGCCTCAAGGGCGTCGAGCTGTTTGTCAGTGAGCGTCGCGAATACGCTATTGAGGGAGATAGTGAAGGTGTCGCGGATGCTCCTTTCGGCGATGGCCTTCTTCTGTAGTATCTCAACCGGCCCCAGATCATTGAGGGCACGAAAGAGCTTCTTGTAGTCGGATTCCCTGAAACCGATGATTCTACGCTCCTCCCAACCATTGTGATATACAGTAGGCGGTATCTCGAAGCAGGAGTTCTCCTCGACTACGCCTGATATGCTCGTCTTGATCTTGCTGTCACGACAGGTCTTCACTATCACCTGGAGGTTCCTTTCGAAGAAACTCTTCCTGAGAACCTTGCCGCCCTTCCAAGAGAGTAGATTCTGCAAGTCAGCCCCGATGCTGCTGAAGGTCTCGATATCCGGACAGGCGATCTCCAGTACATCTATCCTGTAATTACACCACTCGAGTATTCTAACTTCAGGATGCTTCATCGAGAATTGCACATACGGGCATTCGTGCCTTGCCCTGAAAGAGACCTCGAACATGTGGGAGCCTCATATGACACGCAGCGGGCTTCGGCTATAAGCAATGTACCGTCGTACGCCCATTATCACACGCCAGCATATGGCGGCTCGAAATCGCCGTCTTCGGACGGTAGAAAGCACTACCGTGACGCTTGCATTCTGTGGGTTTGGAGGCGACATGATTGAACTTCATGTCAAGGATATTGGGGCTGCTTAGGCTGCCCAAGGACGATTGGACTGCGAGCGTGTGTCTGGTTGTGAGGTTCGATAGGAACCTGCAACAGTTCCGAATTCGAGATGCAAATCCAACGAGGAAATGGTTCTCGATGCGCGAGGAGAAGCAATTCCGTGGTACGCTACTGGAACGCAGTGCCTATGCTGCATCCATTGCCAAGTTGTCGGTGGCAAGATGAGACGGCGAGCACGGAATCAGGCTGAGCTGATCCCTAGTGTGCCATTGAGCTATCCAACACGGATTCGACAACAGCTGTTGGTCGCCGCCAGCGCACGACGGGCAAATCGTTATCACAATTGCAGTGACCGAAATTGCCCAAATGCCCCGGATGAAGGGGAGCGGGGAAGAGGATCAGAATGAACGAAGAGCGGCTAATGCAAGACCTACATTCCAAACTGCAGGAGAAGGGACACAGGAGCCGGACCGTATCCGTTGATCATGTCCGTGACTTGCAGGAAGGAATTGAGAGAAATCTCGCCTGCGGTCTGCTCGATGAGGAATTCTATCGAGAACGCCTCACCTACTTCTCATTCAAACCTCCGGACATTCTGCCGGACGCCAAATCGCTCATTGTCGTGGCGGCCCCGCAACCTCAGATCAAGGTCGTCTTCTCTTGTCACGGGAAACCTCATTCCGTCATAATTCCGCCTACCTACCTGAATGAAACGGACAAGACGGTCGAAGACATTCTCTCTTCTACTCTCAATGCCGCAAAAAGTCACGCGGCACGGGCTACTTTGCCCCTGAAACTGCTAGCGGTCTGCAGTGGACTGGGGGAGTACGGAAGAAACAACATATGCTATGCTCCGGGCATGGGAAGTTTTCATCGACTTGTGGCCTTCTACACCGACCTTCCTTGTTCAGATGATAATTGGAGAGAGCCACAGGTGATGAAAAGGTGCCAGGATTGTCGAGCCTGCCTTCACAGTTGCCCAACAGGGGCGATAACCACCGACCGCTTTCTCATCCGAGCCGAACGGTGCATCACATTTCACAACGAACGGCTCGCCGAGTTCCCGGCCTGGATAGATCCTTCTTGGCATAACTGCCTAGTCGGATGTCTCCGTTGCCAAAGAGTATGCCCGGAGGACGCTCCCTTTCTTGATTGGGTTGAGGGTAACAGTACGTTCTCTGAGGAAGAGACCACCCTCATCCTCAACTCAACTCCGCCCGATCGCCTCCCCTCAGAGACAGCTAGGAAATTGGAGCGGCTTGACATGCTTGAATACTCGGAGATGTTGGGACGCAATCTCGGTGTGCTCTTCGGGGAAGGAGTTTCCCATTAGACTGCAACTGTTTTCCGGATTTCTTCGAGAATCTTTGCCGCTTTGGGCTCGTTCGACAGGAATTCTCTCAATTTCTCGCATAGATAGTCTTCACAGTGCGCACAGGTTTTCACTTTTCTGACCTCCGCGCAGGGTCGTATCTTGCAGATCTTGGTGCACCACCCTGAGATCTTGTCAGACATGCATCCCATACAGTCGATGTCTTCTGGTTTGAACTCGACACCTAGTCCTTCAGTCCATCGCTTGGCTATCTCCGCTTTTCGTTCGGAGTCTTCCGCTTGAGTTGCAGTGAATGCGTCGCATTTTCTACAGTCCAATCCGCAATACGCGATGGTTTCAGACACGGGTTTCGCCCTCCTTTCAGAAACACTGATGGTCCCAACGACGTTGGCTCACCCGATAAGCCTCCTGCAGACGTACGACGGCTAAACACGGCAATTTGGGCGCTCAACTGAGCGCTTCTGCGGGAGCATGAATTGTGCGGCGGGCCCGGTTAGGTGACATTTCACGTTTTGAACCAACGAAATCTCCGCGGACAAAGACTACGCGAAGACTCCGCAAAACATCCGCAGATAGCCGAAAAGGGAATGACGGGCGCGGTGGGATTTGAACCCACTTGAGGGCACATCCGTGTCCCGGTTGCTTCGTGTTCAACCCATTCGAACGGCTCACCATGGTGTACACTTGCCCCGGACCATGTGATCGTCTAGAGCCGACTGTAGCTCTGGCCACCCTTCCACCGGAATTCCTATTAGCCACATGCCGTGTCGAGTTTCGGGAACGCGCTTGACCGAGTCGTTGTCTGTGCCGAGATCTGTCCTGAAGGAGCTTCAAGACCACGCGCGCCAAATAGAGGAGATCATCGCAACCCTTGAGGAGCTTGCCGATCAGGAAGGAATTCGCAGGATAAGGAGTAGTCTGAAGGAGTACGAACAGGGCGAATACGTGGTGGTCGAAGACCCGAAGGAGATGGAGTCGCTTCTCGGGGACTAGAGAATGGCTCAGGGGCACTTCAGGAGTGCGCCCACCAAGCACTTCTTGAGGGAGCTCAAGAAGGTACCCGCCCACGTGAGAGCAAGGGTTCTAGCCGCAATCGAAGACATGATGTCCAATCCTTCTGCGGGCGTCAGGTTACGGGGAGAGCTGGTCGGCCTTCTCCGATGGAGAACCGGCGACTACAGGATAGTCTACAAGATAGATGAAGAGAAGCGCCTCGTGATCTTGATTGATGTGGGACCTAGGAAGTCCGTTTATGATTGAGTCTTTCCCAGACCCATTCCAAGGCTAGACATCAGAACTGCAAGGCCACTTGGGTGTGTTTCGGCACTGGCTATGGATGTGTGAGCTGTCTCTTGGGGCCGGTTGGCTGACATTTCACGTTTTGAACCAACGAAATCCCAGCGGACGAGTACGCCAAGACTCCGCGAAATGTCCGCAGATGGTCCCATTAGGTCGCGAGCGTGCCCTGACGCAGTCGAAGAGTTCTTGGCGGCTGATTCCGGGTAAGTTTGTCTCCGGTCATGAGGCCCGGCGTAGACAGGGCT
>JALHTB010000161.1 GCA_022865625.1 Candidatus Bathyarchaeota archaeon | reverse complement strand
CAACTGGACTGACTACGAGTGGAAACCAATGACCATGAAGGAGATCCAAGTCACACGATGGGCTGCGGGCTTGGAGAACGTCGTGACTGAGCCTCTCTCTGCCCTCCCCGCCGGGAACACGACCAAGATCGTCTCACTCGTGAGGCAATGGGATCACGACGCTTCGTATACGAAGATGAAGAACCAGATAGGCGTCAACTGGATGAGGCTGAGCGAGTCACACATGATCTACCTCAACGATCACGAATACTGGGCTGCCCCTACAACAATCAACTATCCATCTGAGGATTGGATCAGTCACCACTTGATCTATACTCATGCCTCCAGAATAGTCGTGATCGACAGTCACACCGGCGAGTATGTCACGGCCCAAGAGGCATTCGGAGTGAAGACCGAACCTTTGATCTACTACGGGGAAGAGTTTTCCGACGACGTGTATGTTCACGTCAGAGGTTTCGAAGAGATCGGAAACGCCTCATTCACCGGAGACCCTGACTACACACTCTCCGGCTGGCAGAGGATGCTGTGGTTCCTCGTCAAGGAAGGCCAAGTTGGTTTCGCATTCACTCCTCCACAGGATGACATGATGGTGCTTCACAACCGAGACGTTCATCAAAGAATCGAAGACGTCCTCATTGGCGGGCTGACTGCCGACCGCACCAGTTATCTCGTCACGGATGGGAACCGGATCTATTATCTGGTCCAAGTCTACTCGAACTACCCGATCCATTCCGGGTTTTCCGCGAGCAATTACCTACGATTTTTCGGAATTGTGCTTGTTGACATCGAAGATGGACGGATATATCCCTACGTGGTTGCGAAACCAGACGGTTTCCTGATGGATTTCTACAGGAATTACTATTCATCTTGGCAGGCGCCTCCGGACTGGGTCATATCACAGCTTCGGTACCCTGAAGACCTGCTTGGAAAGCACGACAACCCTGGTCAACTCGATGTGGACTTCAAGTTCCACGTGAGTGATCCGTTCGTGTGGAGATCAGGATCCGACTTTTACGAGCGGCCTGAGGCAACAGAAGTGCTCTATATCCTCATGACTTTTGGGGATCGCGCCGATTTCGTAGGAATACAGCTTGTGGAATATCAAGCGTCTCCGGGTAGGAACCTCGCCGGGTTATTCATAGCCTCCGGCAGCGAACAGATAGGGAAGCTGAATCTCTACAGGATATCGAACTCAACGACCCAGCTGATTGGACCGTCTGCCGCTTTGCAGGCGCTTGAGACAGACGATTATGTGCGCCAGCAGCTAACCCTCTTGCCGAACTATAGATTTGGAAACATCCTGTTGTACCTGATAGGCGATCGCCTCTACTACTTCATCCCAGTCTACATCAACACGGAAGTTCAGAATGCTGTCATAACAAAGATGGCGTTCGTTACAGTAGTCGACGCAACAACTGGTGCAAAGGTTGCAGTTGGAGCAGATTCGTCTCAGGCGTACTATGCTATTTCCGGAGAGATTGTCCCTACCTCCTTGGGAGACGCCGAACGCGAGAGGAAACTGGAGTCCCTATTCACCGACAAAGGGTACTCCCTTGTCAGCCCAACCAAGATCAGTGCGAACGTAGAGATTCAAGTGGCCAATTCCACGTACATCGATGAGGCGCAGTGGACCACTGTAAGCGGAGCGGTCAATGACTTCATCGCGAACTACTGTCAGAAATACGATGTCACGGAAGTCTACTATTGGATCGCAGCAGACGGAAGCCACAACTTCGGAGCACTGGTCTCAGCTGGCGGTGTCGTGAAACTGTACTACATCACTGTGCTGATCAGATAGGTGTCGCCATTGTCTTCCACTCGGGAAGAGTTTGACCTTTGGATCACGAGCAAGTACTCGAGCCCATTCTGGGTTGGGCATCATAGATTCGAGAAAAGCACTACAGGCGAGATCCGCGTCGACAACGGCGTATTCAAGAAAGAAGAGGCGATGGTTCTCTTTCGAATGCTGAAGTCTCGAGACCCATTCACTCGGCTCAACGCGAACTTCGTGATCTGGGAGAGGAATAGAAGTCTACTTGTGCTTCTCCTGATCGTGACACTGATGCTGCTCGCGCTCGTTGTCATAAGGATCCGAAGATAGCTGTGCTCGGGCACAGAATACGGCGGAGGTCTAGGAGAGTCTAGCAGGAAAGATGTCGTGCTATTGTCTATGGTCTTCGCGCTCGTTTGCCGCCTTTGAAGCGTTCCTCTTGTGAGACGACGCCCCTTTCGTGATAGCCGCGAGTTTCCCAGTATCCGTCTCGATACCGTTCGATGAGCTCGATCTTCGTAAGCCACTTCGCGCTCTTCCAGGCGTAAAGGTGAGGGATGAAAGGCCGAACGGGAAAGCCTTGCTCAATTGGGATGGGATTACCGTTCATCTTGAAGGCAATCAGAGAGTCTTCTGTCATGACGTCTTCGAGAGGCACGGGTGTTGTATAGCCGTCTGCACAATGAAACATCACCCATTCGGCTTCAGGCTTGACCCTGGCGAGCTCTGCCAGCTTTCTGAAAGCCACACCTTCCCAAACGACGTCTTTGATCGACCATGTGGTCACGCAATGAACGTCTCTAGTCAACTTCACCTGCGGCATACGCTGCAATTCCTCGAAAGAGAGACTCAGCTCGTTTTCGACAAGGCCGCCGATTGAAAGACGCCAGGCCTCAAGTCTGACTTCTGGCACTCCCAACGCAGAGTAGAGTACCCACCGTTTCGCATAGAACTGGCCTGGAGCCATCGGGATCTGGTCGGTCATCCATGCATTCGACCTTGTGTGAATTGATTTGCCTCTTCTCTCGTGGGCTACATGAAGCATGCGGAGGCGGGGAGTATGCTGGAAAGAAGCTGTGGTTTTCAATGCAAACCTATGCCACTAAAGCTCTTCTTGAGCGGAGAAGCTTTCATTACGGAAGCGCAATAGACTACAACCTAGTCGGTGCTTCCCAACATGAAAGCAATTCCACAACTCACTGCAGAGGGCAACATTCTGCCGGAATCTTGGGAGAAGAGCCTCCTTCTGCTTCGTGAGCGCGGGATAAAGTCACGCAAAGAGTCCTATACAAGCAAGAGCGGTGTCGACGAGATCATTGAAGCGTCCATGAAGATAATCATCAACGAACCGTTGAAGGAACCCAGGATACACGTGGGTTGCGAGGGCCTGATGAGTCTCGCAGACTACGTCGATGAAGTGCTCCAGGGAACGAAGGACTCATGGATTGGACGCGGATGGGACTACACGTACCATCAACGCCTATTCGAGTATGAGCAGGCAGGGCAGAAGACCGATCAGATCAGTCGGATCATCGAGAAGCTCAGATCAACGTCTTTCTCCAACAGAGCCCAGGCCACAACATGGATGCCCTGGAAGGATTATGATGTCGCGGGGCCGCCGTGTCTTCAAAGAATCTGGTTCAAGATCATTGATGATGAGTGGCTCGAGATGCACACAAGCTGGAGAAGCAGGGACGCCTACAATGCCGCATTCATGAACATGTATGCCATAACACTCCTTCAGAAAATGATCGCTCAAGAGATCGGCGTCAAGGTGGGTCGCTACGTGGACGATAGTGATAGCTACCACATCTATGACAGGAACTTCAAGGGTCTTGAACACTTTGCATCCGCAGTAGATGCTTCGAGGAAGAGCGGCAGATCAGCTTGGATGCCGAGCAGCTCGTTGAAGATTTTCTCGAAGAATAGGTGACACTCGCGTTCCATGATAGTTTCCTCCCTAGGATAGGTCTTTATCCTGTCTCGCACAAGTTGCAGGCGCCTCGCGGCTAGAAGTAATTTCATTTGCAAGCGCGCCGATCACGAAAAAGATTCTTAGAGCTTGGGTCGTTGGCGCACGAGCTCCGTATTGCACATGTCAGCACACTTACCCCCAGAGCCTGCGGCTTAGCAACTTTCACGCGTGATCTCGCGCTCGCACTCGAACGTGGCAAACCCGCTGGACATAATGTGTTCGTGGCGGTGGAGGAAGACGGGGTCTCGCGCGAATACGACACCAAGCCTATTTGTATAGTATGGCAGAATATCGAGCGCTCGTACCAAGAGGCAGCACGTCTCTTGAACCGGTCCGACGTGGATGTGGTACACCTTGAACATGAGTATGGAATCTATGGGGGAGACTGGGGAGAGCACGTTCTTCGTTTCGCTAGGGAGCTGGAGAAGCCGCTGGTCGTCACCTTTCATACGATCATGCAAAACCCACCGGAGAGGGCCGTCGAAGTCCTTGAGCAGCTAGCGGCTCTAGCGAGTGCAGTCGTTGCGATTGTGCCCCCGGCCAGGGATCTACTGTTCGAGATCTATCATGTGCCGAAGGAAAAGATCAGGGTGATACCGCACGGAGGCCCGGAGCCTCGCTCCGGACAGAGCAAGGCGGCGAAGGAGGCTCTTGGCCTTCAGGGAAGGATCCTTGTCACGACGCTGGGCCTAATTAATCCTGGAAAGGGTATCGAGTACGGGATTCAAGCGATTCATCGCGTCGCAACCAAGTACCCTAACATGCTCTACCTGATAGTTGGTGAGACTCACCCGGTCGTGCGAAAACATCACGGAGAGCAGTACAGAGAAATGCTCCAGGACCTCACGCGCAGTCTGCGCCTCGAAGCCGATGTCAAATTCATCGATCGATACATCAGTGAAGCCGAGAAGGAGCTCTACTATCTCGCGACTGACATCTATCTGGCTCCCTACGTGGGACGTGATCAAGTTTCAAGTGGGACTATCACCGAAGCTTTGGGTTTCGGGAAGTGTGTTGTTTCCACTCCTTCCACCTTCGCACAGATAGCTCTCGCGGATGGGAGGGGTCTCTTCTGCGATTTCAATAGCCCGGAATCAATCGCTGATGAGATCCAAGAGATTCTCAATAATCCATCGGCAAGAATGAAGCTTGAAAGGAGAGCGCTAGATTCCTCTCGAAAAGTGACTTGGCGCGAGGTGGCGAAAGCATACAGTAGGACGTACCAGAAAGTATCGGAGGCAGGAACTGTTGCGAGAAGCATCCCCACCAATTAACTTGGCTCACTTTAGAGCTCTAAACGACCGAGTAGGGATCATGCAGTTTGCTCCGTACTCCAAACCTGACCTGACTTGGGGCTACACAACCGATGACGTGGCGCGTGCCCTTGTCTTTGTCTGCCGCGCCTCGAGCGTGATGGAGGAATCAGAACGAATGACATTGGCGCGCAGGTATGTCGCTTTCCTCGATAGGATGCGGGCCTCAGACGGATGCTGGAGCAACGAAATGAACAAAGACGGTAGTATCGTCGACTTGCCCTCGAACAGGGATCATCTGGGTCGGGCGGCATGGGCAGCGGGCTGCTATGTGACCTCTCCACTTTCCGAGCGAGAAGAATGGGGCCACAGAATCTTGGAGGCGGGGCTTCAGTGGGCCTTGGAGGCATCATCCCCAAGAGCCAAGGCCTATTTTCTGCTCGGAGCCTGCGAGTCTCTCAAGGTTGAACGCAATGCAAAGCTACTTGAGGGCGCTACGAATCTGGCGAAACAGTTGCTCGGTTGGTATCAAGCCGTCTCTCGCCTCGATTGGAGATGGTTCGAAGAGATCCTCACCTATGACAACGCCAGACTCTCGGAGAGCCTCGCCGCCTATTATGAGATCGAGAGGGACTCGACCTACCTGAGGATCGCGTCTGAATCTCTGGACTTTCTGATGAGCGCTCAGACCGTGGATGGTGTATTCGCGCCAATCGGGAGCAAGGGCTGGTATCGAGTAGGGGGAGATAGAGCGCTCTACGATCAACAGCCAGTTGACGCAGGCGCCACCGTGGAGGCATGCAACAGGCTGTATCATGTGACGGGAGAGAGACGCTACCTAGAGTGGTCCTCGCTTGCTCTTTCTTGGTACTATGGTACCAATCTCAAGCGACTAGCAGTGTATGACAACGTGACAGGCGGATGCTACGACGGTCTCATAGAGGAGGGACTTAACCTCAATCAAGGAGCTGAATCCGTACTGTCCTATCTACTAGCGGTGGCGAGCTTCTGATAGGACGGATCTCAGCTCGACGCCTCCAGGGCTTCTATCAACAGTTTCATCGGGGTGCTTGCGACGCAGCAGACTCTGTCTGCCCCACCATAGAAGGTCTTGAGTTCATCCTTGATCACGACTGCACCTTCAGGGAAAACGACATTGGGCACAACTCCAGCTTTCTCGAACTCTTCCTCCGGCTGCAGAATCGGTTCCGGTATTCGAGCGATCACGCGACGCGGATCTTCAAGATCAAGGAGGGCTGCGCCCACATGGTAGACATTGCGGGAATCCACGCCGTGATAGATGACAACCCATCCAGAATCGGTTCGGATCGGTGGCGGGCCGATTCCTATCTTCTTTTCCTCCCATTTCCACAGCGGCTTCATGATCGTGTTTGCTTCCATGTGCTTCAGATAGTCCTTCCAGTAGGGGTGTGAGCTCTCCATTTGCGCGATATCATCCAAGAAGTCTAACTGGATGTTTGGTGCTATTCTGTGGACAACGGCGATTTTGCCGCCGATGAGCTGAGGAAATAGGGCGCAGTCCTTATCGTCGTGGTCTGGACCTACGAGTCCATACCGTTTGTAGTTCCTGAAGTCAGTGGTCGAGGCTAAGGCGATCCGCGGGCCTTTCCGCGAGAACGCTGTGTAGAAAACGAAGTATGTTCCGTCGAAGGCTGTAATGCGTGGATCTTCGCAGCCGAACTCTTCCCAAGGGCCGTCCGGGGAGAGGACAGGTTCTGTAGATCGGTTTACGATCGTTTCGCCATCGGTTGTTGCTGCATATCCTAGAGAGGAGATGTTTTGCTCGTTGACCGCCCTGTACAGTATGTGAGCGACTCCGTCATTCATCACGGCTCCTGGGTTGAAAGTCGCTGTGCTCTCCCAAGCCAGGTGGGGTCTTGGTTCAATGATGGGATTGCTCGGGCTTCGGGCTAGCTTGACTTCCATATCGCTCGACCGCTTTGCATCCTAATGCATGTACCCGCGCACGACATGAAAGGGTGCCTTTAAGGCTTGTCTCCATCTCTCATGAGCTGACTGCTGTCTTCTGGCCGATGGCTTCCAAGAAGCTCTTTCCGTCCATACCGCCGATCTCTACCGTCTTGAGATTGGAACGGGTACCAGCAACTATTCGAATCTGTGAGCTTGGCCTTCTCAGCTTCTTAGAGAGCCACTTCACGATCTCCCGGTTCGCCTTTCCTTTGACAGGAGGAGCATGAACGCGCATCATTATGTTGCCATCAGGTTCGAGAATGATCGCTGTCTCCTTGGCATTCGGTACCGTGTGGATTGTGATCCGAACACCATCTTGGGTACTGATTACTGACTGTGTCAATGCTCTCACTGTCATTCTGCGTTTTTGTTCTCTCAGCCGTGGAAGAAGTCCAAAGTCGCTTGAATGGTTTTCATCGGAGTTTCTGTACGGATTTGACTAGCTCTCTGACGCGAGTTTCGTCAATTGGCTTTTCGATCATTCCATTCTCCTTCAGGCTGGTTCCGACGATTGCCCCGTCAGCGGCTCTTAGCAGTTCAATCGCATTTCTGCCTGTGAGTCCGCTGCCTATCAGGACTGGCCTGTCAGGAACACTGTTCTTGATTCGGTGCAGTTGGTCTTTGTCCGGTTTCGCTCCTGTATATGGACCTGTGATTATGAGTGCGTCTGCCATTCCTCGGTATGCCGCGTCGCGAGCGGATTCCTCGATAGGTCTTGAGAGGAGCGGTGCCGCATGTTTCGAGCGCACGTCAGCATACACCTGTACGTCTGTCGCATTGAGTTGTTTTCTATATCGCATCAGGTCGTGTGCGCATGCGTTTATGATACCTTGATCTGTTACGAAGGATTCTGTAAGCACATTCACTCGGATGAAACGCGCACGGATGACGTGCGCGATCGCGAGCGCCGGTAGAGCGCCGTTCCTGAGAACGTTCACCCCAATAGGGAGTTCAACTTGTCTCGAGATTTCCCTGCCTATCGCCGCCATTGACGCTACGGTCTCGGGATCAGTCGGCGCCGGCTTGAATGGCGAATCACCGTAGTTCTCTATCAGCATTCCATCGAAACCTCCATTCTGCAGGGCCTTTGCGTCACGCAAGGCAGCGTCAAGCGCTCGTAGGATTCCGTCACCTTCGTAGCGCGGGGAGCCAGGTAAAGGGAGAAGATGTACCATTCCAATCAGAGGTTTCGTAGTTCCAAAGATGCCCTGCAACACTGTTGATCCTTCACTTTCGCTCATTTCGCATGAACCTCTCCACTTCATCTATTCTCGGAAGGCCCGCTCTCGCACCGGTCTTCATCGTCTTGAGTGTAGCTACTGCGTTCGCGAATTCGGCCGAGCGCTTCAAATCAAACCCCCTAAGATGTCTCATCACGAAACCTGCATCGTATGCGTCTCCGGCTCCCGTTGTGTCGGTCGGTTCTATGTTGAAACTCGGAATCTGCAGCTCCTCATCTTCGGTCATGATAATGCATCCCCTTCGCCCGAGCTTTATCGCAAGAATTGAGGGTCCTTTCTTGAGAAGGACTCTCCCCGCTTCCCGGAGATTGGTCTTGTGAGACAGATATTTGGCCTCCGCCTCGCTTGGGAAAAGTACGTCAGCGAGTCCCAAAGCGTCAGCTAGCACTTTGCTCTTGGCTTGGTGGATGTGAAGCGACGGATCCAAGCTGATTCGTGCCTTTGCTTTCTTCCCGTATTCCATCGCCTTGAGCGCGGCGTTGCATTGAGGCGCACGAACGAGCGAGTACCCTGAAACATGCAGCCATTTCGAGTTCGCGATGTATTCTCGCGGAATCTCGTGCATTGTCAGCTTGGTGTTTACTCCTCTGAACGAAAGCATGGTTCGCTGACCCTCTTTGTCCACTAGCACGATGACGGTTCCGGTTCCTCCCGACGCTTCTTTCAGGTGCGAGACATCCACGCCTTCGCGTTTTAGATCGTCACGCACGGACCGTCCAGCTTCATCGGAGCCTGTCTTCCCAATGAAGCCTGACCTCATGCCAAGTCTTGCGATTGCGACAGCAAAGTTGGCGGCGGATCCACCTGGATGCCTCTCCATTCCAGATACCTCGGAGTCTTCGCCGTTCAGAGGGTATCTTGGGACAGATACTAGTTGGTCAACTGCAACATCTCCGAGCGAGATCACCTCAGGAGGGCTCTTGTGGAATACCAAGATCAGTCACTTCCAATCGGTCTCAGGCTAGATGGCGCTCCAACATGCTAGGGAGACCTGTGCTGGGTCCCATTGAAGAATGTGATCCAGTTCCAGGCTTTCCAATCGAATCCATTCTGGCAGGAATCGTAGGGGGCATCGCTGCATTCTCTGTCATCGGGCGCAGGCGAAGCACACGATCCTAGCCTGAATACCCCACCCACTCTTTCTCTATCCTTCTTTGTTCCTGTCTACCCAGTCAACAGGCTCTGCCAGAAACGCACTGATCACAAGCGGAGTCCCGAGTCCTTCATGCCCCTACTCTTGTGACGCAAGATTCTTGACAGCTTCAAGAACGATTCGCAGTGACCTCTCTTCGGCAGTGGCTTTCACTCTCTCGGATTCCACGAACGATCCTCCCGGCAATACGCCTACGATGGCTGAAATCATTCCGAAGCAGGCGTTGTTTGCGCGAGCTGAGACCGCGATGGCTGACAGTTCCATCTCCGTGGAGCGGCAGTTGTAGGCTCGGCAGAGTTCCAAGAACACGTTCTCACTCAGTTCGGCATAGAGGGAATCCTTTGTGATATTTCCGCCCTTATGATAGGCGCCAGCCGCGAATCGTTGGCCAGCAGCGTCCAAAGCTTCCACCACATCTCCACCGCACTCGACTCTTGGGTGCCCCTCTTGCGTGATTGTGAATTCTGGGCCTTGGTCGACCCATCGCTTGCGGAATTCCTCGATCGCTCCCGGAATCCAGAAATCAAGACGGAGGAGAGATTGGATCACTGCTCCGGTCGCTCCAATCGAGTGTGTCGCGTTGACAACATCCCCAGGCTTGATTGTCGACGACCCCTGGCAGTTGATGCCGCCTGCTGTTCCTACTCGGATCACGATCTTATGTGGCATGGAGAGTGTGACCTTGCCTGTTCGATAGTCGGTGCTCGTCAGCTCGTCAGAGAGGATCTCATTCATGATGATCTGAGTGGACGGTGCACCCATCTGCGTCTCAACAACAAGCACCGGAACAGATCCGGAGGCTAGGCCGATTGCCATCGCTACACGACCGTATTCCGGAGCAGCAGGCAAAGCCTTCTTGCTGACACCACGGTGAGCGAATCGTGCTGCAGTCTCTGGAACAAGAACGGGTTTGCGTAGTCGACTTGCGATTTCGTGGACTCGACGTCGATCGCCTACAGCCAACGCGATCGGGGGAGCATGCCCTTCGTTCTCTCTAAGGTATGGAATGTGTTGCCAAATCCTGCGACGCCCCACCAAATAGGATAGGGTTGTGTGTCTCCCGAGGTAGTGCGAGCTATCAGAGTGCTGTTCGCTCATGCTTGACACGACATGAAGTCTTCTTCCGAGTTGAAATGGGTAATGGCTGATCAAACCATCGCGCGAAAGGTCAAGAAGCGCCCTTTTATCGAAGCGGAAACTCGGAAATGAAGCAGCTCGATCCAGCTCAGGATGGCGCCTGATCATGACCAAGTTGCGGCACTTGACGATCGATGACTACGATGCGATCATACGACTCTGGCAGAGTGCTGGACTACGAAGCATGCGCCTCGAGGGGCGCGACAGCCGCGACGCGTTTGCTGCCCAGTTGTCTGGCAGGCAAAGCGTCCTCGGCCTAGAGGAGGACGGTCAACTCATCGGCACGGTCGTCATCACGCATGACACACGTAAGGGTTGGATTAATCGGCTCGTGGTTCATCCCGATCACCGCGGCAAAGGATACGCAGTACAATTGCTCTCTGAGAGCCGAGCAAGAGCTACGTTCGATCGGATTGCACATATTCGCGGCCTTAATCGAAACTGACAACGACGCCTCTCGAAGATTGTTTGCTCGAGAAGGCTACAGGGCGCATGATATCGTATATATGACCAAACGGGACAGCGATGAAGCGTAAGCGTGTTCCTCAAGTGCTGCGAGACAATCCGAGTTTCTGTGTTCCCGCGTAGATGGCGTTCGCCGATTCCATCAGCTGATTCTTCATGGCAGCCTCCAACGGAAGCTCGATAATCCTCTCAACTCCGTCTTTGCCGAGAACAATTGGAAGGCCTATCGCGAGGTTCCTCAGTCCGTACTCTCCATCAGGAACCACTGAGGCGGCCATCACTCGATTTCTGCCCTTAAGAACAGCTTCAGCCATGACGGCGATTACTGCAGCTGGAGCGTAGATGGTTCCTCCCTTGAGACTGATCACGTCTGAGCCGCTTGTCCTAGTTCTCTCGACTATGTGCTTGATCTTCTCTTCGTCTAGAAGCCTTCTCACCGGAATGCCCCCGATGGTTGTGTAATCCACAAGAGGGATCATGTGATCGCCATGCTCACCTATGACTAGGGCTCTAATGTCCTCACGAGACATGTTGAGTTCCAGCGCGATGCAGGAGCGATACCTCAGTGTGTCAAGGATTCCACCCATTCCGAAGACCCTGTTCCGCTGAAAACCTGACCTGCAATAGGCCAGATAGGTCATGACATCCACTGGGTTCGTCACCATCATGACCTTACAATCCGGCGCGTAGCGAACAACATCATCGACTATTGTGGAGACAATATCTGAGTTTCGTTCAAGTAGTTCAGACCTAGACATGCCGGGTTTTCTAGGAACCCCGGCTGCAACAATCACTAGGTCTGATCCCTCGATGTCGGAGGTCTTCGTAGTGCCATTGATTCTACCATCGAACTCTATCGCCGGAGATGATTGTATGAGGTCGAGCGCTTCGCCCTGCGCTAGTCCCTCCTGAACGTCGACCAGTGTGACATCTGCAATTCGCATTCGCAGGATGTTGAAGGCGCTGACGCTGCCAACTCTACCTGCTCCGATTATGGAGATCACGGCGATCACATCTTGATCGAAGAAACTCCGCTGATACAGGTTCGCGGTGAGTTCTGAAGAGGGGGCGCCATCTTAAAAGCAGGGCGGAAGGCTAGGCTCACTCTCACCTACGCTGGTCTTTCAGCAACCATGACCAGATCGATAACACTGCAGAGGAAAGTTCTCTTCGAGCAGCTAGCCCCCCAGAAATTCAGATGTGTCGCTTGTGCACGACGTTGCACGATCAGACGGGGCGATGCAGGCTTCTGCAGGTTCAGGGCAAACAAGGACGGGACGCTCCTGCTGAGCAATTATGGGAGAGTTGTCGCTGCCCACGTTGACACGATCGAGAAGAAGCCCGTGTACCATTACAGGCCCGGCTCAAAGCTCCTATCAATCGGAACCGTAGGATGCAATTGGCGCTGTGATTATTGCATAAATCCTCGTGTCAGTCAAACCGATGAGATTCTTGGCAAGGAGCTGGGTCCTGAAGATGTGGTCCGTCTGGCCAGGCAGTATGGATGTCAGGGGATCGCGTACACCTACAATGAGCCATTAGTGTTCATCGAGTTCGCCAGAGACACCGGGATCATTGCTCATCGTGAAGGGCTTTTCAACGTGGTTGTCTCGAATGGATATGGAACACCAGAAGCCGTTGATGCTCTATCGGAGTTTGCAGACTGCGTCACCATAGGGTTGAAGGCGAATGCATCGCCGAGTTTCCTCAGAAGACATGCCGGAGTTCCAAGCCCGAAACCAATCTTTGGGACATTGCTGGATCTCAAGAGAAGAACGGGTATACACATCGAGATCAGCGATCTGATCTTGGATCAACGAGGCGACTCTCCGAAACATGCGAAGACCCTGAGCAGATGGATTTGCGAACAGATGGGTGCCGACACCCCGCTTCACTTCGTTAAGTTCTTTCCTTCACACAAGATGGATAGAATCCCGCCGGCATCCTCTGACGTCCTGGAAGCCCATTGTGATATCGCAAGAGGGGCTGGATTGCGATATGTCTACATTGCGAACTCCCCAGGGCATAAGCGAGAGAACACATACTGCCCCAACTGCGGAAACATCGTCATAGCACGATTCGGGTACAGCATCAACGATTGGCGTCTCGACGACAACAACAGATGCAAAAACTGCGGATTTGAAGTCGCCGTCGTGGGGGATTTGACGTATACGCCGCCTGAAGAGCGCTATGTGCCTGTGATCTTTCCCCCGATGGACCTGCTGTACGTTTGTGAGGGTCTATCTGGATAGATCGGATGCGAGTTCCCAAAACAATAGATTTAAGACGATGAATCTGACTCTTGCGCCAAGACGTCAGATGAGCGCGACACTCACCGAGGATAGGCTGAGGCGATTAGTCGATTCAGGGCTTCGGGGATCCTGCCGACCTAGCGAACGAGTATCTCAGCTAAGGAAAAGAGCAAAACAGACCGATGACCTGACGCTCAGACGATTGGAAGCAGCCTTCTTTGGACTTGCGGATAGTACTCGCCTGAAGATTCTGAAACTCCTTGGCAAAGAAGAGCTTTGTGCATGCGAAGTGATGGCTGCACTTGACTTGACGCAGCCGACCACGTCCCATCACCTGGGAATCCTCGAAAGATCTGGTCTAGTTGCCTCTCGCAGAGAAGGAAAATGGGTCTTCTACAGACTATCCAGTCCCAGAGTTGCAGAGTTGCTGACGAAGAGCTCCTCGTTGGTTAAGGAGGTGCCGTGATTAAGATGAGTGAAAACCGCGGTGGTCTTGGTTGGATAGAGAAGCTCCTAGCAGTGTGGATTGGTCTTTGCATAATCATTGGCCTCTCTCTTGGAAAGTATGCGCCTCAGATTACAGGATATCTTGAGGTTGGCATTCCGATCGGACTCTTTCTCATGATCTACCCGGCGATGACCAAGATCGAACTGAAAGAACTCAAAGACGCTTTGAAAAGCAAGAGACAAGTCAGCGTGATTGTATTTTTCAACTACGCAGTCAATCCGTTCCTGTTGTATATTCTCGGTTTCGTATTCTTTGAGCAGATTTTCCCATACTTCGGTTTGATTACTGCTGAGACCGCGCGGTACCTTTGGACTGGTTTGATCCTGCTGGGTGTTGCGCCTTGCATTGCCATGGTTCTCGTGTGGACTGATTTGGCCAAGGGCAACGGGCCACTTGGAATAGTCCTGATGGCTTGGAACTCGATAATTCAAGTCCTCACGACGCCCCTGTACATTGCGTTGCTTGTTGGAACTTACATTGCCATAGACATCGTGCTGATTGGTCAAAGTGTACTTCTGTATCTTGGCTTACCTTTGCTGCTGGGAGTCATCACACGAAGGGAGGTCATAAAGCGAAAGTCTGAGGAATGGCTGAACACCAAGCTGATTCCTTACTATAATGCAATGCAACTCTTGGCGCTCTTGTTCACCATGGTGGTGATGTTCTCTCTGAGGGGAGGCGTCATAATTGATAACCCAAATCTCATTTGGCAGATGGCCATTCCCGTGGTTCTCTTCTTCTTCCTGCTCTACAACCTAGTATACTATACAACGAGGCGAATGGGCTACAACTATGAAGACGCATCAACAATGGGATTTCACTGCACAGGTAGAAACTTCGAGTTAGCCATAGCGATAGCGTTAACCGCATTCGCGTCCATGCCAATGGTGGCTGTCTCCACCGTAGTAGGTCCTCTCATCGAAATTCCGGTCATGCTCACCATAGTTTGGATGGCTCTCCGAAGAAGGAATCATCTTCAAGTTATCGGGGTAGAAGCGAAATCGGCACAGAAGGTTGGCAAAGGCGGGATCTGCTAGCTTGCCTGAAGTAGGAACGAGGGTTACGCATGTCCAAGGATGAACCGGACTTGAACGCGTGTGCATGCGCTTCGAGAATGGCCGACCTGTTACGCGCGACTTGTGCGAAGAGAGACTGGCTCAGGAAGACGACCTGCCCCGAATGCAAGAAGGAGTACTGGACTAACAGAGAGACCGATTACTGCTTCGCCTGCGAATCAGTCACCCCGAGCGAGGCAACTCTGGCTTGAGCGAGTACCTCCAGACCGTCTTCGACAAGTTCGAGCTTCGCGTCCGCAAAGGATACTGCTACACCGAAGACGGACTCTGGATTAGTATGGAAGAAGGGAGGATCAGGGTCGGCGTCAGCGACTACGTGCAGAGGACAGGAGGAGACGTGGCGTTCGTTGAACTCCTCAAACCAGGCTCAACTGTTGAAAGGCAGGCGGAATTTGGAACGCTGGAAACCGCGAAGACGACTGTTTCACTCCTCT
>JALHTB010000160.1 GCA_022865625.1 Candidatus Bathyarchaeota archaeon | reverse complement strand
TCAGGCTCCGGAGGCCTGTGCCATATCCTGGCTAGGCGTCGGGAGAGACCATCAATCTCTATACCCGCCCAACTCCGCCCGACCATACAGCCTTTTGCGAGTCAGAAGACTTGTCGGTCTTCCAGCTCACAGAGGCGAGGACATAGTTTCCTGAAAGATACTTAAGGTGCGTCATCAGGACCGCACGTTGGTCAGGCGTTCGTCTCCCCAAATCTATTCAGCAAGTTAGGCATGTAAGATGCCCGTCCATATGCAGTAGCTTGGCGGAAGTCCCTGATGCACTCAACTCTCTCGAGATTCAGGCGCGAATGCGCTGAGGCCTTGATGTCTGCCGTGTCGGCGCTCTACCGCGTCGACTTGACTGAGGCAATGTTACAGGAGCCTCCATCTCTGGAGTTTGGTCAGCTAGCCTCTTCTGTCTCATTCGAACTCTCCAAGACCCTTAAGGCCGATCCTATCCATGTCGCCAGAGGTATCTGTGAACGAATTGACCCGGCACGGTTTGAACTGATAGAAAGAGTTGAGCCCGCAGGGTCAGGGTATGTGAACTTTCATCTGGATTTCAAGAAGGCCGCCAATGAGATACTCACGGACGCAGTCTCGGAAAGAGAACTCTACGGGTTGGAGTTGACAAAGGAACCAAAGAGAATCGTTGTCGAACACACGAGCGCGAACCCGAGCGGCCCATTGCACCTAGGACACGCAAGAAACACAATCTTGGGCGACACACTCGCTAGACTCTTGAGAGACAGAGGTCACAAGGTCCAGACGAGATTCTACGTCGATGACGTGGGCAAGCAGGTCGCAATGCTCGCATACGGATACTCTCTTCTAGCGAGACCGAAACCCGTGGGAAAACCAGACCAGTGGCTAGGTCTACTCTATGCTTGTGTGAATTGTGCAGTTCAAATCGAGACCCTCAAGGCCGAGATATCGCACCTAGGGGGTACAGGAGACCCCGAGAATAGAGGTCCCGACCTAAAGAAGGAACTGGATGACTGGACATTAGTCGCAAGAGAACTGGAATCCATCGACTCAGCACTATTCCACATGACTCTCGAAGCAGTTCAATCAAGAGCCGAATCGATGAAAGAAGTCGAGCATCTTGTCATGCAATACGAGAAAGGCGACAAGAAGACACGGGAAGTCGTGAGAACAGTCGTCGACCTCTCTCTTGAAGGGGTTCAGCAGACCCTCAAAGAGATGGGAATCACATTCGACGAATGGGATTGGGAGAGCGAGCTGGTCTGGAGCGGAGAAGTCCAGGAATCGATGAAGAAGCTGTCGTCCACACCGTTTGCGATCTTGGATGGGGCATCAATCACTCTGGACGTTGACGCGATCGCCAGGAGCTATGGCCTCGACAAGACCCTCGGTTTCGCAGAGGGATACGAACTGCCAAAGTTAACACTGGTTAGAAGCGATGGCACAACCCTCTACGTAGCTAGGGACATCGCCTATTCGATCAGGAAGTTCCTGAACGCTGACACTGTGATCAATGTAATTGGGTCTGAGCAGAGACTTGCCCAGCTGCAGCTCAAACTTGCTCTCTATGCCCTCGGCGCCAAACAGGTTGCGGAGAACCTGGTTCACTATGCATATGGCATTGTCGAACTGCCAGGGGTGAAGATGTCAAAGCGCAGGGCTCGATACATCAGCCTTGACGAGATCATCAGCCAAGCGGTCTCGCGTGTTCAGGAGAAGATCTCTACGAGAGGGGACTCGCTCTCCGAGGAGGAGCGAGCACAGATCGGCAGGACAGTGGGACTTGCCGCGATAAGGTATGCGATGCTCTCCACTTCAAGCACAAAGACGATCACGTTCACTTGGGATCGCGTTCTGAGTCTTGAAAGGAACAGTGCTCCTTTCATCAACTATGCCTATACTAGGACTCGAGGCATACTAGCGAAAGCTGGCGAGGTCCAAGAAGAACCGGACTTTGCGGTTCTCACTGATCCGCTGGAGCATTTTCTTATAATGCAGATAGGCAAGTTCCCGACGATATTCGCAGAGGCTGCCGACAACCTCAAGCCTGAACAGGTCGCGGCCTACGCCAACATGTTGGCGGAGAAGTTTCATGAATACTATGAGAGAGTCAATGTCCTGCGGGCTGATACACCAGCTCTGAGAGCGGCTAGGCTCATGCTTGTGCGTGCACTGAGGGTAGTCCTCGCTAACGCCACGCACGTGCTTGGTATCGAATTGACAGAGAAGATGTGATGCACACGGTGGCTACCTCCAGACTGAAGAGTCTCTTCCAGATCGACTTTCATCCTAGGCAGAATTCGTATGATCACGCTTTCGTGTATCTTCTGGCCGTGAGCGCCGTGCTGAGGATCATTTGGCTCGACAAACCAGCCGGATTGCTCATCTTCGATGAAGCATACTACGTCAACGTGGCTCGGATACTGCTCAGGTTGCCTCAGCAGCCAAACATGTGGCCTAGCGCGATCCCTGGAATCGATTCTGTCAACCAAGAGCATCCGCTCCTTGCGAAGCTTCTGATTGCCCTCTCAACTGGCCTTCTTGGAGACAATGCTTGGGGGTGGAGAATTCCAAGCGTGGTGTTCGGTGTTGTCGCAATCTTCGCCCTCTATCTGCTTCTCAAGAAGACCTCAAACAACCCACTCATCGCAATAATTGGAGCGTTCCTCTTCAGTTTCGACACGCTCGTCTTTGTGCACAGTCGAATCGCCACGCTAGACATATTCGTTCTGGGCTTCATGCTATTGGGGTTCTACTGGTATTTCTCAGGAAGGCTGAAACTGAGCGCCTTCGCAATGGCTCTTGCCACACTCTGCAAGATAGGAGGATTCTACGGAGTCATAACCATCGTAGTATTTCATCTGGCCAGAGAGATCCTCGCAAGGGGTAGGAAGGCGAACTGGCAAGACCTCTTGGGGTTCTTCGAGAAGTACGCGATAGTCTACTTGGGTTCTTTCATAATCCTCCTAGCATTTCTTGACTTCTTCTGGGCTGGTTACAAGAATCCCTTCGAACACTTGTCGTACATCTATACCTACACGTTTGCTCTTCGCGCGCCTGATGTGCGCAACCCGAACGATATCTGGAGTTACCCTTGGGAGTGGTTGCTGGATCAGGTGAAGATCCACTATGCCACGGTGAACGTTTCAGTCTATTCCGATGGCAACCTTGCTCGAACCTATCCCAGCGTCGATTTCATAGGTGCCATGAATCCTACGGTGGTGTTTCTGACTATTCCCGCGATGATCTACAACGCTTACAGCTACTACAAGACCAGAAACGAGTTTGCGTTGTTCATACTTGCGTGGTTTTCGATGACTTACCTGCCATTCATACCAGCGGCATTGTTCGGCCACAGGATAATGTACATCTTCTATTTCCTAAATACCGTCCCGGCTGTGGCCGCATCGATAGCGAACATGATTGTCGAGCAGTCTCCTCCTAGACTGATCGTCGCGATCTACATCGGAGCTGTGATCGTAGGATTCTACACACTGTTTCCATTCAAAGTCATCCCGTGACTCCATGATTACCACGGAGAATTGAGCACCCAGCGGGAGCAAGAAAAGAACCAAGACTACTACACGTAGCAAAACAAACCCGAAACGAGGCGAATCCGACACTGCATTTCTCGATGAGCGACTAGTCGCTCTTCTCAATCTTGATGTCTATAGTGGAGACGTTTCGTGTGTCTCCTCCTTCGCCGAACACCTGTGTTCCAATCGTGACCTCCTTGACCGACATCTTGCCGCCGAAGAACCTCCTTCTAACGACTTCAACGACATCGACTGCTCGGCTGATGGCTCTTCCTCGAGCTTTGATCGTGAGTATTTTCGCTCCACTCTGGAAGTGCATCATGACCGCAGTTGCGTAGGCCATCACAGGCTTCTTACCGATCAGTATGGTGTCAGGGGGTATTGGTTCTCTGGGGGCCATTGGAGGGGCGGTCGCCGTTGGCTTTTCTGCCATGCAAAGTTCACCTCCGAATCAGAGACATGCTTGTGTGAAGGCATGTCTATACTTTCGAGAACTTGACTTAAGCCTTACCATGTGCAGCCTCAAGAGCAATTGGGCAGACTTCGGAATTTGACACCACTGAGTGTTCCATGGAACCACCAACACGCTCTTCTTCGTGATGCATTCGATCAGCGCGCCACTTGCCAAGGAAGCTATGATGCCTATGGACTTTCGGATTCCCCATGCATTTCTGGCGTGAACCAGCAGTGGTCTTCCGAATTCTGTGATCTTCACAAGATCGCTCTGCGAGAACACAAAATCCTATGCTATTTAAGCCTCGAAACCCCTGAGGACTACTGGACACCGTCGGGCTCGGTCGCTATTTGTAGTCTGCAAATATGGCAGGGGCTCCTTATGAGAAACCTCCTAGAGCCGTGCCACTCGTTTTGACAGATTTCTTTCCAGAAATCTAATGGCGAGAGGCACACAGAAGTGGGAAATCACAAGTCAGTTTGTAGGTTGCACAATATTGAGACACAGCTTCAACGATTGGGATAGAGAGCCCCTTAGCGCCCGGATTACCAGCAAGATGCATCGTGGCGTACCACCGAAAGAACGTGTTGACGAAGCGATCTTTCGTCTGCGGGTTCAAGAAAACCGCCTTGAAGGCGCAGCATCTCGAATGCAACAGCACGACAAGGAGATGTTCAACAAGTGCGTTCGAGCACAAATGGACAAGGACAACGCCCGAGCATCAATGTATGCGAACGAATGCGCACAGGTCAGAAAGATGGCGAAAGTCACACTACAGTGCCAACTTGCACTCGAGCAGGCTGCTTTGAGATTGGAGACCGTTCGCGAGTTTGGCAATATCGCCTCAATGATGGCTCCCGTCGCAACAGTAGTCAGATCGGTGCAAGGACAGATCACAGGTGTCATACCTGAAGTGGGATTTGAGCTGTCGGAAATCGGAGAAATGCTGAACAGTTTCGTGTACGAACTCGGCGATACGGGCGGCTCGAACCTTGAGGTTCAGACTTCAAACGAAGAAGCTCAGAGAATACTCACAGAAGCGAGCACCCTGGCAGAACACAGAATGCAGCAACGTTTTCCAGACCTGCCAACTGCATCGGTTTCCGCTCTCCAGAGAGGAGCCGAACAGGGGTACCAGTAGCAGCGTTCTGATTCCTCTAGGTGTCGGTCAATGGTCATCCTTGTAGAAGACATTGGAAGATTCCTCGGCAAGACAGTACAAACCCCATACCAGACCCCAGTTGGCACTTTGATAGGAATTGACACAAACATCCGAAACGAAGTGACCCAAGTCAATGTTGAACAGGCATCAGGAATACTTGCAAAGTACCCGACTACTCAGGTCAAGATCCAGAACGAATCGATTGTACTGGTTCCATCTTGGAAACATGATGCCTCTGACCTGCAGAGAGAGCACCTGACCGCATCAAAGCGGATGGTCGCTCTCAAATCGCTGCTCTCCGACGGCGACATCGACGCATCCGCATACAAAGAGATGACAAGTGAATATGAGAGCGCAATACGTGCAATGGAAAGTCGCCGTCTCGCGCTCGTAGATTCTCTCAAAGAAAGAACTGTCAAGCTTGAGGAAGAGATACGGAGACTTCAGCTTACACTAACTGACAACAAGCTTCTCTACTCATCTGGAGTCGTCGAAGCACCCGCATACAAGGACGCGTGCCAAATCATACATGAAATGTTGAACGGACATATCGCCGAAAAGAGAGACATCCAAGGAACACTCGAAACCTTGTCATCCTTGGAGCATAGCCAGTCCGCGCAGATGCCGACTGACTCTAAGCCCCCTGAACACAAGATTCCGGACTTTGTTGTTGTGAAAATCAACGAAGAAACACCTGCCTAGGGGGCGGAGGATTTGTCCCTAGTAAAGAGGATTGAGGAACGAATCCATCCGGTTCCGCTCAAAGAGCGGATCATGCAAGCGCGGTCAAGACTTGGAATCCAAGAACAAAGACTTGAAAGCATGGCGATCAAGATACAACAGAAAGATCGAGACCTTTTCCAACGCTGCATCGGCGCAGAGATATCAAAGGACCTCGCTCATGCTCGGCTCTACGCCAATGAGTGCGCTGAAGTGAGAAAGATCGCTCAGGTGGTGCTGAGTAGCCAACTCGCCCTTGAGCAAGTGGTCCTGCGACTCGACACGGTCCTGGAATTCGGCGAGATCATGAGAGACATGAAGCCCATCGTCGGAGTCGTCGCAGAGACCAAGGGAAGAATCGCCGGCATCGTTCCACATGTCGCGAATGAACTAGAACAGATCAACTCATTGCTCAGCGACCTCAGCATAGAGACCGGCCCAGTCATTGATAGCCCGGCACAAGTGGAGATGTCGAGTGAGGACGCAAAGAAGATACTGGAAGAGTCATCCGCGATTGCACAAGAGAGGCTTTCTCAGATATTTCCGAAGCTCCCAGAAGTCGCGATCGAGCAGAAGACTGTGCAACCCGAGCCGTTGCTCGCAACAGGAAGCGATGTAGAAATCGAGCGACGACTTTATGTTTACATCAAATCTCATGAGGGGAACATCCACATCCCCGAAGCTGCATACGCTCTTGGTGAGCCCCCCGCACGAATCAGACAAGCTGTGGATCGCCTAGCGAGTGAGGGAAGAATTGTCGTCGAATAGCGGTCCTCATAGGAACCAGGCCAGTGTCGAGACATTTGGCATTCCATCGGTCCAGTCGGACACAGGTTCCGGGTCTGCCTCCCAAGAGCTCGAGAATCTCGCATTACGCTATGCGAACGATGCGATTCAGTATGATCGGCAGGGCTCCAAAGGAATGGCTGTGTCGCACTATCAGAGAGCATGCGAGGTTCTGCTCAAACTGTGTTCACTTTACCCCGACGCTGCTCTGAACAGAGTCTACATGGAGCACGTTGAGGGCTATCGCCGGAGAATAAAGCAACTGAATGATCAAGGCGGTCGACCTACTGTTGCTCCTTCGTCTTTGGCTTCGACCGAGTCGTTGGAGCATTTCTCGCCCATCGAGAAGCCAAACGTACGTTGGAATGATATTGCGAACCTGCACGACGCCAAGCTTGCGGTCGAGGAGTCCGTGATCTATCCGGTCAGGCGGCCAGACCTCTTCCCGCTCGGGTGGCCGAGAGGAATACTATTCTTCGGTCCTCCAGGATGCGGCAAGACCCTGCTGGCTGCAGCAATAGCGACAGAGATCAATGCGGACTTCTACTGCGTGGACGCAGCGACTGTCATGTCCAAATGGTTGGGCGAATCGGAAAGAAACGTCTCGAATCTGTTTCAAGAAGCAAGGCGAACGGCCGCTTCCGGAAAGCCATCGATAATCTTCATCGACGAAGTTGACTCTCTCGTGGGAATCAGGGCACAGGAAGTCGGGGGAGAAGTCCGCACAAGGAACCAGTTCCTGAAGGAGATGGACAGCATTCTCGACAAGGCTAGCCCAATTTACGTGTACGTCGTAGGCGCAACAAACAAGCCATGGGTTCTCGACGAGCCTTTCATTCGCCGCTTCCAGAAGAGAATATTCGTTCCCTTGCCCAACGTTGAGGCACGAGCCGAGCTCGTTTCCATCTACTCAAAGAACTTGAGCATGAACGACGACATGCAGAATGATGAACTGGTTCGAATGACAGAGGGCTTCTCTGGGAGCGATATACGTGACATACTGCAGTCCGCACAGATCAGAGTTGTTAGAGAGTTGTTCGAATCAAAGAAGATAACCGATGGATCACGCCCCAGACCAATCTGCATGCAGGATATTCGTGACACCCTTGGGAGGCGGCGTCCAAGCGTCTCGTCTGAGATGCTTCGATATTACGACAAGTGGTACGAAACATACAAGGCGTTGTGAGAACATGATAATCTCAACCGATTCAACTGACCTCAAGATTCTGGCAGAGCTTGTTGAGAACGCCAAGTCTTCATTCGTGGACATAGGGAAGAAGCTAGAGCTTCATCCGAACGTGGTCGCATACAGAGTCAACAAGCTGGAACGTCTCGGCATCATAAAGGACTACACTACGAGGCTCGACCTCGAGAAGCTTGGTCTATCCGAACAGATCTTTGTTGCCATCAGCTTGCCAGGCAATTTAGAACGCGAGCGAATCCTCCAGGAAATCGCCTCGATGCCACAAACAACGCAAGTAGTGTGTTCTCTTGGCGAACCCGAAAGCATTCTGTTCCTGGTTGGAAAGAACAAGGCTGACCTCGACAGGACCATGTGGAGACTCAGAAACATGAACGTGAAGATCGAGTACACCGGCTCAATCGTACGAACCTACGAAGAAGGTGGCCTCTGCAGCTTCCTGAAACTGCTGGCCGAGGAATTCGGGGAATCCAAGGACCTCTGTAAACAGCCGGTAATAGCTCAGTAATGAGAAGGAGGGAGAGAGAGTGTTTAAGGAAAACCAATCAATGTTCGGCAAGATTAGGGAAACGTTCCACCCAACGCCTATTCGCAAACGGATAATGGAGGCGCTCTTCAAACTCAAGATGCAGCTTGCACGCTTGGACAGGACAGCTCAGAAAATGCAGCAACGTGATGCGACACTGCACAGCAAGTGTGTGACAGCCATTCAGCAGAAGAACACACAGCTCGCTTCCATGTACGCAAATGAGTGTGCAGAGATACGAAAGATGGCCAAGGTGGTTCTGCAGAGTCAACTTGCACTGGAACAGGTCGCGCTCAGGCTGGATACCGTAATGCAATATGGCGATGTAGCACATGCCATGATGCCAGTCGCCAGTGTGGTCCGCACGATCAAAACACAGCTTGAAGGTGTGCTTCCTGAAGTGTCCATGGAACTTGCATCAGTTAACGAATCACTTGAGTACCTCGTGATGCAGGTCGGCGAGGCCACTGACCAGTCTTTTGACACGTCAATCACTAGCGAAGGTGCACAGAAGATCCTGAGCGAAGCTAACGTCGTGGCGGAGCAAAAGATGCGAGAGCGGTTCCCGGATCTGCCTCAGATTGCGGCACAAGAAGCAAGAGTTCAATGACCGACGCTCGGCTTGGACTCTTTCGTCTCCTCTTTTTTGTCACCATTCCTCGAAAGGCATATAGCCTCTCTAGTTCTGCCGTCCCACCTTGTGGCATAGGATGGCAGTCTTCGCTAAGGCACTGACAGTCTCGACTAGAGAGAGGTATCAGTTGGTTGACCTTACACGAAGCATTGAAGAAATCGTGGCGGAATCCAAGATCGAGAAAGGGCTTTGCCTGGTCCATGCTTCTCACGCAACCGCCGCCATAATTGCCAACGAAAATGAGAGCGGATTGGTCAATGACGTCCTTCGGAAAGTGAAGGAGATCTTTCCTCCAGGCGCTGGCTACCTTCACGACAGGATCGACGACAACGCGTCTAGCCACATCGCCTCAGCTCTCATCGGTGCATCACGTGCATTCCCGGTCGAAGACGGTCGACTTGTCCGAGGAACTTGGCAGAACATCTTCCTGTTGGAGTTGGACGGCCCGCGAGCACATCGCGTTGTGAATGTGCACATCGTGGGCGAGTAAGGGCTAGGTGTGTCTGAGATGATTCGTACTCAATCGCATGAGAAAGAATGCTTGTGCTGAAAGAGCATGACCCCGCTGGACCAGCTGTTGATCGTCGTCATATCATTAGCGGCTGGAGGAATCGGGGCAATTCTGGGCCTCGGCGGAGGCTTCATGATTGTGCCTATGCTTCTCTTCGTGTTCGGTCTTTCTGCTCAAGTCTCTGCTGGAACCAGTCTCGTCGCATTAGTCTTCACAGCACTTTCCGGAACCATCGGCTACACTTGGCAACGTAGGATCGACTACAGGCTTGGACTCTCACTTGCAGCCGCTAGCGCCCCCGGGGCAATCTTGGGATCCATTGCGAGCACCTACCTAACGTCGAAGATTGTGACTGCGTTATTTGGCTGCTTCATGATCTTGGTG
>JALHTB010000159.1 GCA_022865625.1 Candidatus Bathyarchaeota archaeon | reverse complement strand
TGCATGCGCAACGCGGTTGCTCGTGCAGGTCGGCCGGGCTTGTGCGTTCTGGCTGGTTCACCAGAAGGAGCAGCTGCGGTCATCTCAGCGTTTGATCCCGAATTCGGCTACAGAAGAACCGACATGGCGATCTCTTGCCTCGTCTATCCGATGAAGACGACGATGAACCTCCTGAATAAGACAAAACACTTCGTCGATTATGGATGTCCAATCTTCTCCTACGCCGATCATTTGATCGGAGGCTACACTGGTGGGCCAGAAACGACCGCGATCTCGATGACAGCACATATTCTGGCAAATCAGATAATCAACAGATCAAGTGTCCAAGAGATCAGTTGCCAAGACATACGCTACAATAACACGAGCAGCCGGATGAGCATCTGGTCTCACGCTGTCGTTGCTCAAGCCCTCGCCAGAAACAGCAAGATAATCACGTTCAGTGAAGCTTTCACTTCTTCTGGTCCATGCACGAAGACAATACTCTACGAGTCTGTTGCTCCAGCATTGGCAATTGTTTCAGGAGCGCATGCTGGCCCCGGACCTGCAGGTTGCGGAACGAAAGAGGTTGACAGATTCACGGGGCTCGAGGAACGGTTCTTCGGCGACATTGCTCGGTCGCTCGCTGGAAAGAAACTAGAATACGCCAACGATGTCGCGAAGGCGATTCTCCCCAAATACGAGCAGATATTCGCGAACCCACCTCTAGGAAAGAGATTCGATGAATGCTACGAAATCGAGAAGATGAAACCCACAGCAGAATGGCTTGGCATGTGGGAAAGTGTTAGCAGAGAAATGCGGGAAATCGGCCTGGAGGTCAGCTAGTAACTCCATCCCGAAAGATCTTCACCTGCGTTGGACGCTGGCTCGGTTGAAGTCGTCGAGTTCCTCAGTTTGCGGTAACTACTGCATGCTTTCCACGTCATGTGGATAGCTTTCACTGAGCGCTGCTTGAGTCAAGCGCACGAACGATGCGTTCTGTCGTAATTCGGCGAGCGTTCTGGCGCCGCAGTAGCTCAGGCCCGAACGGATGCCGCCCGCTAGCTGTGCGATTATTTCGTGGGAGTTCCCTCTGTATGGTACAAATGCCTCGATGCCTTCAGCGACGTAGTCCAAGAGCGCAGAGTCATCTTCGCTCTCCGGGATTCCACGCTTCAAGGATGCGCCGACAGATGCCATTCCTCTGTGAAGCTTGTACTTCCTACCGTTTCGCATAACCGTGACTCCCGGGCTTTCATCTGTGCCCGCTAGCATCCTCCCGATCATTACGCTCGATGCGCCAGCCGCCAGTGCCTTGGTGATATCTCCCGAGTTCCGGATTCCACCATCTGCGATTATGGGAACATTGAGCGCTCTTGCAGCTTCAGCGCATTCCATGACTGCCGTCAGCTGTGGAACGCCTGCACCAGTGACGATTCTGGTTATGCATATGGAGCCTGATCCGATTCCAACCTTCACCGCATCCGCGCCAGCGACAATCAGGTCCTTGGTTCCCTCTGGCGTGGCGACGTTTCCTGCGATCACATCAACCCCACCGAGTTCTTTCTTGAGTTTCCGAACCACTTCGAGAACCCATTCAGAGTGTCCATGGGCGACGTCTACAACGATGACGTCAACGCCTGCGTCGACGAGCGCTCGGGCTCTATCCAGGTACCCTTCTCTTATTCCGACCGCAGCTCCGACGATGAGCTGCCCCTTTGAGTCCTTGCATGCTTGTGGCCTCTCGGCAAGGGTTACCATGTCCTTGCTCGTGATCAGACCGCGGAGGTATCCTTCTTCATCAACGAGGGGCACTTTCTCAATCTTGTACTTGCGTAGGAGCTGTCTTGCATCGTCGATCGAAGCCCCAGCCTGCGCTGTGTGTAGTTTCTCCATTGGTGTCATGAGTTCGGACACTCTTCTTGATTCGTTGTTTTCGAAGAGCAAGTCTCGGGCTGTGAGAATGCCGAGCAGTTTTCCTTTGGTGTCGACTACTAGTAGTCCGTTGACGCCCTTTTCCTGCATCATTCTCTTTGCGTCAGCCATGGTTGCGTTTGGTCCGGTTGTGTACGGATGTTCTATGATGACGCTCTCAGCCCGCTTGACCTTCTGTACCTCTTCGACTTGGCGCTCGATTGGCATGAAACGGTGAATGATCCCTATTCCGCCGTTGTGGGCCATCGAGATGGCCATGGCCGACTCGGTGACGGTGTCCATATTGGCGCTGACGATCGGAATGTTGAGCTTGATGTTCTTACTGAGATTCGTTGAGAGGTCCACGTCCCTTCTGGAACGGACCGGGCTACGTTTCGGAACTAGTAGAACATCGTCAAAAGTGAGTGCGTCTCTGATTGGGACGGGCAACGGTGATTACCTTCTCTATTTCGGCAGTTCGAATATTAAAGGAAACACCTATGGCGCTCACTTGCACAAGTCTATGAAAGCTAACATGCGATGCGAGATTAGCAGTAATTCGACAGTGTCGTGGGTTTCAAGCGGGTTCTCTCAATGAGCGCGCTTGCTCTCTCACGGGCTTCCTTGACAATCTCAGGCTCGTTGAGGGTTTTCACGTCTCGTTGTTCCATGATTACCCGTCCATCAATGATGACGGTCTCTACGTCGGCTCCACTGCCTGCGTAGACGAGGTCGGAGACGTGGTTGTTGTTCGGAACCATATGGACGCTGTCCAAGTTCACGAGGACGATGTCCGCGAGCTTACCCGGTTCCAGCGTGCCGAGCTTGTCCTGCATGCCTATGGCTCGTGCTCCACCGACGGTGGCCATCTCGAGGATCTTCTCCGCGGGCATCGTCATGGGATCCGATAACCGAACCTTGTGTATGTACGCTCCGAGTTTCATCTCTCTGATCATATCGTAGCTGTTGTTGCTCGGGCCGCCGTCGCATCCGAGCCCCACGTTCACGCCCTTCTTGAGCATCTCTGGAACGCGTGCTATTCCTGAAGCAAG
>JALHTB010000158.1 GCA_022865625.1 Candidatus Bathyarchaeota archaeon | reverse complement strand
CGGTTGAGCCTGATCACATCCGCCGTCCTTAGCTCGAGAATCTTGTCTCTCGATCCTCCACCACAGAAGATCGTCTCGAAACTCAACAGGTCTTTCTCCACGACCACATCCATCGTCGTTTTGTGGTGAATAGAAGGGGTTCCACCCGGCGGGTAGCCACTGACTTCTTCAGCCTCGTTGAATCCAAGCAACTGGATGTTCCGCGTGTTCAATGCTTGCGCGGCTCTTTGGAGGCTAACTCTCCGGTTCCCTGGGACTATCAGTAGGGCATAGCGTCCATCCGAAGTCTTGCAGACAAGATTCTTGGTGATTCTGCTGAGCTCAATTCCAGTTGCAGCAGAAGCATCAGCGGTGTGGACAGTCTCTGGTTTGTCCAAGAAACGGTTCCAGACCCCTTCTGCCCTCAGATATGTTGCCAAATCCACGTGTCCATCGCCTCGCCCTATCTGCTGCTAGGAATAATAGCAGACTAGATGTCCTAGGTCTTTTCTATTTGCACCTCAACAACAGTGCTTGGGTCAGCGGAGAGGAAACAGGTTGAGCACTGGTGAAGGCAGTCTGGCTACGGTCCCGGCGGATCTCAAGGATGAGGTGGCTGAGATGACTCCTAATCCAGCACGTCCAAACCGATCCGCGATCATTCTGGCCGGAGGGATGAGTTCAAGGTTCGGCACAAACAAGGCGCTCCAGACTCTCGCTGGCAAACCGCTGATCCGTCATGTGACGGAACGAATGTCCAACGTGGTAGACGAAGTACTCGTCGTTGTGGGCCAAGGCGTACCAAGAACCGAGTATTCCTCAGTTCTGCCGAAGAGTGTCAGAGTGATAAACGACGAGATCGAGGGGAAGACTCCGCTAGTTGGCATCGTATCGGGACTTAGATCTGCGAGATCAGATTATGTGGCTGTATTGGCCTGCGACCTTCCATTCGCCAATGATTCAGTGGTAGATCTGCTTTTCCGGCGTGCGCTAGATGTCGACGCAGTGATTCCAAGGTGGCACGGAGGGCGCATCGAACCGTTGGAGGCCGTATATCGCAGAGTCCCAACACTTCTTGCAGGTGAAGAGGCGCTCGCTGACGGAGACATGTCGCAGAAGGAGATGATCAGTAGGCTTGCCCGTGTTGTGTACGTTTCAGTCGAAGGTGAGATAGCAGCCGTCGATAACGGCCTTCGCACATTCTTCAATGTGAACAGAGGAGAGGATTTGGCAACGGCTGAGAAGATGATCGCCAACGAGCGCCCTTAGGCGCCCAGGAATGATGCATCATGAGAGCATCACTGTTGTAGGGTCGAAGAAAGGCGGAGCAACAGTCATCCTGGCAATGGGCCAAGGCAAGAAAGCAGCCAAAGCCATCGACGAGTACCTGAAGACAGGGCAATGAAAGCCGGGCACCTAGCATACTTCACACGGATCGACTGATGACGACATGAGCTCGACGGTACAGTAACCCAGCGCCGCGAAGGCTGGGAAGTATAATCTTCCTAAACGACACATAAATATCCGTCGATTGGGCGTGACTTGGCGAAGTTGCATGAGCTACTCAGTTGACGAAGTGTTGGATGTTCAGGGAGAAATTTGCCCTTACCCAGATATCAAGACGCGAAAGAAGCTGAAGCAGATGAAGCCAGGCCAGATTCTGAAGGTAGTCGTTGACTATCCGCTCTCGGTTGAGAGAATTCCACGAAACGTCACTGCCGAAGGCCACAAAGTACTGGCCGTTCAGAGAGTTAGCGGGCCTCTCTATGAACTCTATATCGAAGTTGGAAAAGCCGAGCACCATGGGTAGGCTGAGATGGACATCTACGCTCTCGTGTCTGTTCAGACGGAGATCTGCACTGCATGAAGATCGCGGTAATAGTTCAGACTGATCCTTCCAAGTGCCAGGATTTCGAGACAGCGTATGAAGTTGTCACAGCCGCACTGAACAAAGGACATGAAGTTAAGGTCTTCCTATACGACGAATCGGTTGTCGCTGCCAGCAAGGATTTGGAAACGATTGGAAAGAAAGGGGCAGGTGAGATGATGAAGGAGCTTATCGAAAGAGGTGTCGAAGTTACGACTTGTAGTGCATGCTGTCTTTTCCGAGGAATAGCAAAAGAGATGTTAGTCGAGGGATCGCAGATGGGGGGCCTCCCTGACCTCGCCAAAATGACAAGCTGGGCAGACAGGATCCTGAACTTCAGCCACTAATGGGATTCATATGAAGCGACTCTTGATTGTGATCGACAAGGCCCCAAACATCAGACATCACTGCGGAACAATCGTGGGGGAAGGACTCCGCGCTGCAATCGGCTTGGCTGGAATGGATATCGATACGACAGTCGTGTTTGTCAATGACGCAGTCCTCGCAACTCTCAAGGAACAGAACGCTCAACCTATAGGAATGAAAGATCTCGACGAGTTCATAAAGGATGCCAGAGAGTTTGGATTGAAGACATACGTTCATCTGGAATCTGCTGAGAAGAGAGGCATACATCAGAGCCAGCTTGCTGGCTTCGGCACTGTCAACACAGAAGGATTAGCCCAACTCGTCCACGAGATTGATGCCACGATCACATTCTAGGTGAGCCTGATGCCCACACTCTTCATACTCCATAGGTCAGACCCGACGAGATGGGACCTAGCCTTCACACTGGCCAAGTCGGGCGATGCAGTTGTCCTGATTCAGGACGGTGTGGTTGTTACCGCACGTGCCGCCGAAGATTCTGGAATCGAGAATCTAGTGCAGAGAGGCGTGAAGATACTTGCGCTGAAGGCGGATATGGATGCAAGAAAACTAAACATGAAACATGGTGTTGAGGGTATAGACTATGAGCAGGTAGTCGACCTTCTGATTCGGTATGACAGAACTTTCTCCTGATCTTCATTGTGTTCGAGACAAATGGTTGGCGACGCCACCGGCCAATATGCTTGAAGACAAAACTGTGTGAACAGCACACTCCTGAACAGTCTTCATCCCATCTAGCCATTTACCCGACGCCTTTCCAAAACGTTTCTGATCCCACATCGACAATGCCAGCACGATAGCGCGGGCGGCCACTAAACAATACACATATCTTTGCTTGACTCTGTCTCGAGGGGCCGATCGATCGGGAGCGGAGGCTACAGATTCTGACCTTTGAGCAGGTCTTGTCGGGGCTCACCGTGGGTCTCATGTTCGGGCTTGTTTTGCAACGAGGGCGTGTTTGCTTCAACTCAGGCTTTCGTGACATGCTTCTGTTCGGAGACCGCACAATCGCCAAGGCAATCTGGATTGCGATAGTCGTTGAGATGATAGGTTTTGCAGCATTAGCTGACGCTGGTTTGTTTACTCCCTACCCGAGGGGGCTCTACTGGGCAGCAAATCCGATTGGGGGATTCATTTTCGGAGTCGGGATGGTTCTCGCTGGTGGTTGCGTTTCCGGTTCGACGTACCGAGCCGGCGAAGGCATGGTGGGGTCGATGCTTGCGCTGGCAGGGATAGGATTTGGTGCGACGATCACGCTCTCCCTATGGCTTGCACCCTTCAATAACGCGCTTCAGAAGACGACTGAAATCACGCTTGCAGGCCAAGCACCGACCTTGACATCTATCCTTGGATTGAACCACTGGGCGATCATAGTGCCGGTCGTCCTTGTCACCGTCATTCTGGCATGGAGGAGTCTCCGTAACACTGATTTTCGAAGCCTCTCGCTGTTTGGAAGAGGATGGCCGTGGT
Source organism: Candidatus Bathyarchaeota archaeon (assembly GCA_022865625.1). Next base: position 13,680 of record JALHTB010000158.1, on the reverse strand, counting down.
GGTTCTCAGGCGTCCTCTTGGGCCTCGTCGCAACCGCTTCCTACCCTGCCCTCGAACTGGCCGGGGGCACATACCCTGGATTCCTCGGCGGCTACGTCGGACTCTTGACAACCCTCGCCGGCATGAACCTTGGCTATTCCTTTCATTGGGAGATGGGCCTAGTGTTGGGAGCGATTGTTGGCGCCACGTTGGCAGCCGTACTAGCTAGGGAATGGAAGCTGCGTATACCGCGACGCAGACTGCTTGTGCAATCTCTACTTGGGGGGATCGCAATGGGTTTCGGATCCATAATCGGAGATGGATGCAACATCGCCACGATACTCATCGGGGTTCCGTTGTTTTCTATTGGGAGCATCCTTGCAGGCGCTTTCACCATCTTGGGATGCTGGACAGCCGCATATATCATGTTCAGGTGACAGAATGAGACTGACAAGCGGTCAGAGCTCTCTGGACTCACTCGTCATCTGCGTGAGGTACGAGGATCGTCGGGCCGCGTCACTGCATGACCGATACGCTAGGCACATAGACGTTCTTGCGAAGACTCGGAGATGGAATCGTGCTGATCCAAGATGCCGTTTTCGTTTTCAGGCCCTCCCCAAGAGACCGGGCGCTCGATGATGCCCTAGCGAAGGGCCTGAAGCTGTCTGCAATGAAGGCGGATTTGGATGCGAGATCGGTCGAGGCGCCCTCGAGTGTTGAGGTCATCGGATACGACGAGCTTGTGGAACTCATCACTCGATACGGAAAAACCCTGTCATGAAGCTAGGCATGAGCGTCAGGCGATCGGACTAGGTTGTTGTACACACAGAACGGGATCAGCTTCTTGTCTGGAGTAGCCACGTGGATGCAGCATTTCTTCACTCTCTCTATGTCGAAGTTCCAGGCGTCTTGGAATCCATGTATGGTTATGGACATGCACTTGGCTGTCTGGAACAGGTCTGTAGGGCTGCAATTACGGATGCCCTCTTGGACTCTTGCCGAGCCTGGAACCGCCGACATTGACCACAAGCTCTCCAAGGAGTCCCTTACGAGTTCTCCGCTCACAACTCTCTCTCCATACAGCAAGGAGTCCAAGTAGGAGCCCACATCACAGACCCTAGTCAGAGGAACGAGTCCCTCGGAAGTGTTGAACGCATACGTCATCGTGCTGCAACGAGTGTCCGGACATGGAACCGGCACAAAATCGCTAGCCTTGAGTTCACTATCCGTCTGCCTTTCCACCGCCTTCAAAACGTCAGGAATTGACAACCGGTTCTCCGGACTGAAGACAGCGTCAGGATATCTGCCCGTATATGTCATAGGCGACAATGCAACCCCGTCAAGTCGACGCTGTTTCGCGAACCTGATGATGTCACCGATCTGACTCATGTTGATCCCGGGCACCAATGCAGCGGCCACACTGATAGAAAGACCCGCAGCTTGAACGTTGTCGATGGTTTGCAGTTTCGTCGAGAGCAGTGGCGCGCCCCTTATCTTGACATAGACATCGTCAGTTGTTCCGTCGAACTGCAAGGAAACTTCGGACAGGCCTGCGTCAGCCAGCCTCTTGGCCAAGCCTGGATCCTCAGCCAAGACCACTCCATTTGAGCTAAGAGTAATGTCAACAAATCCCAAGCTCTTGGCCATTCTGACAATATCCACGAGGTCTTCCCTAATGGTCGGTTCTCCTCCAGTCAATTGAAGGGTTGGAGGATAGACTTCGCAGCTCAAAATGAACCTGAACATTTCCTCAAGTTTCTCGATCGTGGGCTCGTCGACAGGAAGGTCGTTCGCAGATGCATAGCAGACAGGACAGTTCAGGTTGCACCTATTTGTGAGCTCAACCATTGCAAAGCATGTATGCTGCCTGTGGTCAGGGCAGATTCCACAATCATGCGGACAACCTTTGGAGACATCACGCGCGTAGCTTTTGATCAGGTTCTTCTTCCCTGGTTTTCCATATCTGAAGGACTTCTCGTACTGCTCACCGTCGCTCCAAACAAGAGAACGGAAGAAGCCGTGCTCAGGACAGCTCTTCTCAAGATAGACTCCTCCCCCTCGTTGTGTGATTCTTGCGTTCAGTACGCGTAGACACTCTGGACATATGCTCTTCGTATCCTCTTGACGATGTTGGTTGCCTTCCACTTGTCTCACTTTCCACTGATGTCTCAGATCGTTGCTAGCCGTTTCCAGGCTTGTTCGCGGAAATCACGGCATCGTAGATTCCGTAGCCTTCCACTTCTCTCTGATCTCTGTATCGGAGCGGCTGCGCGTGGACTTCAATCAGCCCTGCAGCTTTCATAAACTCAGCATATTCCTCAGGAGTGATTGCGCCGGAGATGCAATGGCACCATTTTTCCAGATCATCTCGAGCCCTCTTTTCAAATGGCTTGAACCCCGCCTCATCGGCAATAACGATCCTCCCACCAGGTTTCAGCAACCTTGCCAGCTCACGAATTGCCTTGCGCTTATCGGGCATGAGATTGATGACGCAGTTACTGACTACTAGATCTACGGTACCTGATTCCAGCGGAATCGCTTCGGCATCACACAAGGTGAACTCAACGTTTCTCAACCTCAGCTGCTTGGCTCTTTCTGTTGCGACTTCGATCATTTCCTTTGAGAGATCAAGTCCTATGACCCGCCCTTTCTCACCAACTGAGTTTGAGAACGCGCAGACATCAAAACCGGGACCTGACCTGATATCAACGACGATGTCGCCCTCCCGTGCGGCAGCGATGTCTGCCAGAGGGGCGAGACAGCCTCCGCGTGGTGTGGTACAGCAGCTCTTTGCTGTGGCACGCGACCCATAGTGTTCGGCGACATGTCGCTTAATTTCATGCGCGTGCAAGGTGACGCCTCCGAGCCGGTACATGTTCTATCTCATAAAAGGCTTATCTGGGCGTGATGCGGGCCGTTGAGAGCTGCAGTCACAAAGTCATTCGGAATGTGATGATTGTATGCCAGACCGCCGCGCCTACAGCATCGGAACCGGCAAGCATTTGCTGAAAGTCAACGTGTTACATTCGAACGCCGCTGTGGGAACGCAGATCCTGATCACAAAGAATCAAAACAGCCTTCTCGTCGACGTCGGGGACGGATCTCTGCGGGATCTCGTCGATAGAAGGTTCAGGTTCGAGACACTCAAGGCGGTTCTTCTTACGCATGAGCATTTCGACCACATCTCAGGATTGTATTCACTCGTTAATTTTCTCACGCTCTTAGGACGAAAAGAACGTCTACCGATCACAACCCCGCGTCCATCTGTGAGGATCCGTACTCTTCTTCACCCACCGCTCATGTACTATTCGCCTGAATTCTTGATCCCGATTCTGGAGCTATCTGGTGGGGACGAGACTGGGATCGAGTCTTTCCAAGTCAGAGCTTTCGAGGTCTCTCATGCTGGAGTGAATTCGTTGGGCTATTCGGTCCTCGATGATCAGGGGCATAAGGTAGTGATCAGTGGAGATACTCGACTTTGCCCGAGCCTTGAGCGAGAAGTTGTCGGAGCAGACATCGCAGTGGTCGAGTCCACGTACAAGGACGAAGATCAAGATGTCGCCCATGAGTACGGTCACATGACGAAGAGCGAAGCAAGAGCTGTTGGTAGCAAAGCGAAGCACTCCATCTTGGTTCATAGTTCTCCTAAGGGATACTTCCGTGAGATTGATCGCGGTTGTCGGCTTACATAATCACCGACGGCCTTTCGCGCCACGTGTAGGCTTGCTTTTCTGCTTCGCATAGTAATCTCTTACCAGTTTGAACCCGGGGATTTCTGGAATTGAGCAGGGTACTCCGAATCCGATCTGAATGCCGATGGATGCGGCTGTTTTGTACACGGAGACCAACACGTCGGTGATCTCTCTCATCGTGGCGCCCGATTTCAGGGCCAAACTGAAGTGCTCCCGGATTCCTCGGTCCCAACCTTTCGCGGCGCTTGCCGCTAGACAGACCAAGGCCTTTGTTCTTCGATCAAGTGCCCCGAGGCTGTACTGTATCTTTGCCGATCGATGAATTGCTGTCAGCCAATCTGCATTCTCGACCATGAGTTTCGCTGTGTAGAGTTCCGGAATCGAGCCGATGGTCTTTCTAGCATCATCATGTATCTCTTGGATTTGCCTATCTGTGTCAGCGGAACTAGCCGAACCGGGTTCGGTCAACTGCGCCGACGCGACGCAGACCGCTGTTTCAACATCGGCAAGTCCTGAAACCGTGGAAGCTACGAGAATCGCTTCGGTTATCTCATCGGATGCTGCCCCTGCCTCAAGCGCTCCTTCAATGTTGGTAAGAACTCCGGGCTCCCAAAGATAGGCGATGGATTTGGCGAGACCGACAAGCTCCTTGGTCTTCTCATCCAGTGAACATGATTGGGGCCACCTGAAGATGTATTTGTCGACGAGTTTGAGCCATTTTGCGTTGTCAGCGAAAGCTCTCACGCGATAGATCTCAGGGAGCTTTCCCGATTCTCGGAGAAGCCTGTCATAGATCTTCCGACTCTCGGGGTCAGCTGCTTTTGCAGGATCTACTAGGTTTCTAAAGGCGAGAGCATCCGTCTTCTTTCTTGTTATACTTCTTCTCAAGGTTGTCCAGGTCCGCATTCTCCAGATCACTAGATATTGGCATATCGCTGGAAGTGCTCCTGAGAATCAAGCTTGGGTGCGTAACTGCGCAAGAGTTTAATTCGTCTTGTTATCAGCGGGGAGTACCCGGCCAATCATTTCAGAAGGTCATTTGGAGGGCTTTCCAGACGCGAGTCTCCTTGGTGAATCCTCCGTATTCCCTGGAGGACCTGGTGGGAGCCACCAAGAGCATGAAAGGGATTATGAATGTCGTTCAGCCGCTCGGAATAGGGTATTTGGCCGCCGTTCTGGAAGAAAATGGATACGATGTGAATGTCGAAGATTGTCAATGTCTAGGGACGAGCCATACTGAACTCGCTAGCATTCTAGCCAAGAAATCGCCCGACATCGTTGGCATATCCGCGACGACTCCAACGTTTGGCAGCTCAATTCTCGCGGCGTCCATGGTTAAGGAGCGACTGCCTGATGCAGTTGTCGTAGTAGGTGGCGCCCAAGTATGCGCGCTGCCGGAGGAAACGATGTCCTACAATTGCTTCGATGTGGGGGTCTGGGGTGAAGGAGAACTCACCATGCTGGAACTCGCTGCCCACGTCAGAAATCACGGTCTGGCGCACTTGGATCGAGTGAAAGGCATAGTGTTCAGGCGCAATGGCTCTGTTGTTCAGACGGAAAGGCGCCCTTTGATTCGGAACCTAGATGAACTGCCTTTCCCAGCAAGGCATCTGCTTCCCGCGCTAAGCAAGTATCATCCGGCCCCCACATCCTACAGACGTCTGCCCAACGCCACCATAATGACCAGTCGGGGCTGTGCCGGTGCTCGCTGTGCCTTCTGTGACCGTTCAGGCATGGGTTTCAGCGTTAGGTTCCGAAGTGTGGAGAGCGTCTTCGATGAGATCGAGGAATTGATTGAGGTTCACGGGACCAGGGACATCAAGTTCTTCGATGACACATTCACGCTGAATCCCAAACGCGTCTTCCAGATCTGCCAAGAGTTCGAAAGACGTGGAATAGACATCCCTTGGTGCTGTCTGGCACGAACGAATACGGTGAGCAGAGAGATGCTGAAGGCAATGAAAGATGCTGGCTGCTGGCAAGTCCTCTACGGTCTTGAGTCGATGGATGAGAATGTTCTCCGAAATCTGAAGAAACTGACCACCGTCGAACAGAACGTTCGGGCCGTAGAATGGAGCCACGAAGTCGGGATTAGCGTCAGAGCCAACTTCATAGTGGGAACACCTTTTGACACTTGGGAGACAATGGAAAAGAGCCTAAGGGAAGCTATCAAACTCAACATGGACTTCGCCCACTTCAACAAGTTCACTCCCTACCCTGGCTGCGAATTGTACAAGATGCTTACCGCACAGGGCTACCGTTACGATCCAGCGAAATGGGATAGCCAACACGACATGAAGGGCACGATAATGTATACTCCGTCAGGAATGACCGAGGGCGAGTACAGGAGATGGCTTGTCGAGGCTCACCGGAGATACTACCTCAGAGCCGGGTACGTTCTAAAGCAGCTTTCAAAGATCAGAAGCCCCGAGGACCTTCGAAGACTGTGGACCGGGTTCAGAGCAGTTATGGACCTCTAGAACCTCGTAAGACGATTCTCTTCGTGAGCAGCTCGTATGCGAATAATATGTAGAAGGGAAGATACTGGATCAGGTCTATTACAAGAGCTGTCGTGGGATCGACTCCCTCATGTGGAGGCGGAGGAAGAGCGTCATACTTCATGTAGCTTAGGAAAATGCTTCCGGACAGTAGCAACCATGACCTCGACGCATAGAGCACAACGAAGGGCAGTATCCATACAACATACCACGGAAAAAAAGTTCGGTTCAGCAAGAGGACTGTTCCGCCCAATAGGAAACACACCTTCATCAGTTCGATGGAATCAACCTGATTACGAAACGACAGAAGAAACGCCCACAGCAAAACGATCGCATAGATACAGTAAACTGCTAGCTGAGCTGCAAACCCAGGATTCGCAAGCAGGTCCGTCCATGTGAGCATAGCCACCGCGGCTGGAAAGACACTTCCGTTGAAGAAAGTGGTGTTGACAACATACAACAGGCCAGAGTACATCTTCAAACCTATGTCAGCAAAAGGAAGATACAAAGCCGCAACAACAAGGAAGAAAATGAGAGTTCCGGTCTTCCCCCAGCGCCTGAATAGGACAGGCACAAAGAAAATAGGAAACAGCTTTGAGGCAACAGACAGCCCCATGACCAGCGACGATAGGTTACGCTGCCCTCGAAGAAGCAGTAAAAAGGATACAATCATCAGGAAAACCATCAACGAATCGTTATGGCCGGTCTGAGAGATCTCAATAATGGGCAAGGGCGCCCATGCGTACACCATTAGATACTTGTCCTTGATACTCAACTGCCTCATGATGAGAAGAACAGCCAGAATCGTTCCAATGTCCAACAGGAAGAAAGAGACCTTGTACGCCTGCACCGAATGGGACGAAACGTAGAGGAGCTCGAGGAATATCTCCATTAGGGGCGGGTAGCCGGATTTCAGATATTTGTGATTGATCAGTTCCCAGTTTGCGTCTCTGAGTGATGATAGCTCGGGCGCGTCCGGTGGGTAGAGGTAGGGATTGACTCCGTTGGCTGCAATCTTTCCATCCCAATAGTATCGATACACATCAAATGAGAAGACCGGTCCGGAGAAGAGTAGAGTCAATCGAAAGATTATGGCGAACACGATTATGATCAATATCTTCTCCGAATCTACGTGATTTTGCCCGTCCACCAAGCGCAAGGCTGCTAGATAGGCGCCGAAGGGAGCAAAGAAAAGGAAGGGAAGCCAGTTCCAGTTGCTCGTCTGTGTAACTAAGAGGAAGACTACCAATGCAAGTTCGAGCGCGAATCCCATCGTGAGAAGGGTCTTGTTTCTCTTCATGAAAGAACTGATCCGCATCAATTGAGCGCCCTCTCTCAGAATCTCATATGGGAATGCTTGCTTACGCTACCGAACGATTCGCCAGATGTATTTCTCGATTGAGCTACCGTGTATTCCTAGAAGACTAAGTGCGACTGTGAATCCCCAAGCGCACAAGGTCTTGAAGAAGCCAGAGTGCTCGTATCTTCTTGCCGATGTCTGGACGGCCTCGTCAAGCATGACGAGCCGCCCGTGCGTTCGGAGTCTCTTGGACATGTCTACTCCTTCCTCGTTGATCTCCTCGTCAAATCCTCCCACGTGATGGAAGAGCCTACGTCGAACAAAGAAGGAAGGACCCATTCCAAAGATGCCCAGCCGCTGACTGACTCTGTCTCTAAGAGCACAAAGCGCCCGATATCTCAGCCTGCGAGGAACATATGCCAGACGAGCCCCTCCGCCCACAACATTCGGATCAACTAGAGATTTCGCAATGCTCTGCAGTATAATTGGAGACACCAAGGTGTCCGCATGGAGAAACAACAGTACGTCTCCCTTCGCGCCCATCGCGCCTACGTTCTCCTGATATGCACGACCACACCGATTCACTATGACAACACGATCAGCCAATTCGTTGGCGATCTGCAGAGTGCGGTCATGACTGCCGCAATCGACGACCACGATCTCTTTAGGTGGCAATAGCTGCGCGCGCAGTGACCGAATACTCCTCTCAAGGGTTCCTTCCTCGTTGAGTGTCGGGATAACCACGGAAATCTCGGTTCCAGCGCTAGACATTCTGCCCTTCTTGAGAGACTCTAGGACTTTGACGGTGCGAGGAGAGTTCATCGGGGGCTTGCTCAAGAGTAGCTCCAAGTCAAGCAAATCGTCGAGATCGATGAGCTCTTCAAGTAGCGTACACGGTATCTGACCGCTGAAGCTCCGAAGCACGAGCCTTGAAACGGCCTTGCTGGAGTTGGTGCAATCGATGGCCCCTGAAATCCAGCTGCGCAACTTACTTGTCAGACCAATGAGATATGTTCCTCCATCACAGGTCGGTCCTAGAACAAGATGGGGATTCTCGCCTTTGGCGCTCGGCTGCAAGGCTTGAATGGCATCAAGTAGCACTTGCTTCGAGAGGGCTGGTTGGTCACCAAAGACCAAGACTGCAACATCTTCACCATTAGCAAAAGCGGTCTGGAATGCATGTACTATTCTCTCTGAGGTCGTGCCCCCCTCTTGAGCGAAGAAAGAGACTGGTACGGTTCTTTCTGAGAGGATCTGCCGGATCTCGGCTTCACGTTCTGGCGGAGTGTACGCAACATATAATCTGGCATTGACGGCGTTTGCGACATCCGCCAAAACACCGATAACATCCAACAGAATAGCAGAGTAAAGTCTGCAAGCATCTTCAGGCGAGAGCGCGTTCTCCCCTTCGGTGAGGCGGGTCTTGACGCGGCCCGGCTCGGGGACCTTTGTGAAGAGCAAAAGGGCTTGGTTCACTTGTTTTCAGCAACCGTCTGTGGCTAGCGTCGGGTCCGAAGACCCGCCTATCTAAATCCAAATGGAATATAGGTACTGTCCTCAATAGTGGGCCGAATAGTTGCGGCGGGTACAACAGGCTCTCCGAAAAGGTTAGGGCGTCGAGCCGGTGATGTAGCTGGCTGTGCAAGTTCTCGCTGCTTGCGATGAACACTTCACGTTGACATGGCAAAGATTGGAGGGCTCAGACATTGAGCACGACGGGTGAGAAATGCAAGGTCACTGTCGGAGTGACCTGCTACAACAATGGTGACAACATCGGTCATCTGATCGCGGACCTGCAGCGTCAAGTGTTCAAGACGGGCGGAGGAGCGACGGAGATAATAGTTGTCGCAAGTGGATGCACAGATAACACCGTCTCTGAGGTTCGCGAACGATCGTCGCACGACAAGAGATTTCGTCTCATTGTTGAGCAACATAGGAACGGGAAACCCTATGCAATCAACAAGATCCTGCAAGCTATGGCGGGTGAAATCCTCGTGCTCGTTTCGGGAGACATACGGCTGTCGGATGAGTACTTCCTTGAGAACATTCTCTCGCACTTCTCCAATGGTGCGGACGTCGTAGCCTGCCGGCCTCTGCCGGTCAATGGCACAGATACGACGGAAGGATACATTGGACGACTCATTTGGAACCTACATGATAAGACTCTGATGGCCCAAGTCACGAACGGCCTGAAGAAACAGGCCGGCGAAGCGTTTGCGATTCGCCGGGAAGCGGCCGCACAGATCCCGCCAAATGTGATCAACGATGACGCCTATCTCGTGCTAAAGGCGCAGCTCGCCGGAGGCAGATTCGTGTATGCAAGGGAGATTATTGTTCAGAACAGGACTCCGGACAGAATCCGGGATATTCTGTTGCAGAGGGCAAGGATCATCCGTGGGCACAGACAGCTGAGGGATGCGATAGGCACATCGCCGAGCGTTCTTGACATCCTGATATTCAGGCGACCCCTGATCGTCGCAGGCGTCCTTATTCAAGAAATCAAAGAGCAGATCACGGAGCGGAGATTGAGAATCCTCTGTTTCCTGCAGTTGGTTGCATTGGAACTTGCTGCGCACCTTCTCTCAGGAATGTGGAATTTCTCCCATCTGTGGCCGACAGCTGAGTCGGCTAAGTGGGACAGGGAAGCTGTCTAATGTCGATTCCCAAGAGCAAGCACAGTTGGATCTTCCTCGTCCTCTTCTCAACGATATTGAGGCTCTGCTTTGCTCCGTTCACGGGACATCCGTATGATTTGAACATCTGGATGGAAACGGGACAATATGTTGCTGAGGGAAGGTCGCCGTATGAACCGGAGAATCACCTAGGATACCCTCCACTCTGGGGATTGTGGTGCGGTCTGAGCTACCTGTTATCAAACTCCATATGGGCTGGGAACAAGTTCGTCTACATTCTGGCAATCAAGATCCCGATAATAGCGGCGGACCTGGCGATTGCATGGATGTTAGTTGCTCTCACACCTTCGTTGAGACGCGAAGGCTCATCATTTTCTGAGAGCAGTTTCTCCGGAGACGCGAGCTCGGGGAGATCGCTCGCGACCTTGTTCCTGCTCAATCCCTATGTGCTCGTAGTTGGTGTCATTTGGGGAATGATGGACAACATTGCTGCACTCCTTATCATACTTGTAACAATTGCATTGGTCAAAGGAAGGGACCTGGAGGCAGGAGCTGCACTCAGCCTCGCGATTGCTCTCAAACTCTACCCTGTGCTTTTCCTCTTTGCGGCTTTTCCTTACCTGGCAAAACAGGCTAGGCGCAGGGCAAGAGCACTACGCCTTCTCGTTGGCCTGGGTCTCAGCGGGTTTGTCTCGATCTTGGCACCCTTCTTGGTATTCAATTGGTACATTGGAGGCTTTCTGAGTGTCTTGGCCGACCAGACATCAAGGAAGCCCGGGGGTATTTCGCTGATAGGAATATCAGGGTTGCTTTACGACTTCGGCATTCACAGTATTGGCCCTTTCAATTTGCAGTCAGCGCCTCAGCTTGTGCCGCTTCGTCTGATTTGGATTCCCGCTGTTTGTCTGACCATGGTCTTCATCGCAAGAACTCGTCTGCGATCCTCGTTCGAAGACGTAGTCCGAATCTTTGCCTTTGTCTATATGATTTGGATTCTCACAGCATCTTGGGTGAGCGAACAAAACGTGGAGACTCTATTGATCCTCCTACTCTTCCAAGGGGCTGCTAGCGTTTTCGGTAGAGCTCAAAGGTGGTCCTACGGGCTCGTTTCGGCCATTGTGCTTGGATTTGTGATCTTCCACGTTCCGGCCACGTCTTTTCTGTATCCTGTCTACGCGATTGAGCCCGGGTCGCTGAGTCGCCTCGGAACACGTGTACTCCCTTGGATCGCTATGGCCTTCGCTGTCTACATTGCAGTCGAGGCAGTCAGGACAGGATCCAAGATCAGATCGAATCGTCGGTTTGACTGAATGGAATGGCACGACCATAGTCTGATCTGCAGAAACTAGTCCGTACGGTTCCGAGCGACCTGTCCACAGACCCTAACTGCTAGAATCCTTAGCTTTGCTCGTATTTGCTTTTTGGACGATCTCCTTGGAGATCTCGTCCTTAGTCTTGCCTTCCGTAGTGATTCCGAGTCTCTTGGCAGTGTCGATTAGGGCGTCCTGCGGGCCGCTTGCCGCTGTTTTCTCTTCGCCTGGACTTGATTCCTTGGACCCTCTCTCGAACTCTTTCCGTACTTGCCCAATTGATCTTGCAAGTTGAGGTATCTTGGTCGGTCCCCAAAGGAAGAACATGATTATCACAGCCACTATGACTATCCATTCCCAGCCGACGATTGCCATCTTTCTTCGCGTCCGAGCTTTTCCTCTTCATGCCCTATTTAGGCTTATGACACCACGCCGGCAGAAGAGCAGAAGTCGTAACCGAGATAAGGCGAAGCCTCTTCGGTTCGAGTCACGGCTGAGATAAATAGCTTGCGCGGCGACTCCACTAGTCGTGCAGCAAGACATGAGCATCTTCTAATTGGTTTCATCTTCGAATTAGCTTCTGTTCCACTAGCTCTACAAGCTCTGAGCAATCGGCGATTGAGTCTATGATTGGTGCATCGACATCGGGCAGGCTAGTTGCGCTCTGCGCGATCACCCCTGAAATAGCTAGTACTGGAGGACCGGTGTCGCGCAGTCTCTGTCGGAGATCTTCCGCATCATGCGCGGTCACTATCTTGAACACTCCAGGTCGTTGTGCTATGGACGAGTGAAGCCCTTCAACGACAATAAGGTCAAGCCTCATTCTCGTCATGAACTCCAGGACGGAGTCTAGCGCCTGCTCAGAATCATCCTTCATGATAACAGCGATCTCTTTCTTCGACACTGCAACCACGACTTTTGAGCCGGCGCGAGCGTGCCTCCATGTGTCTGTTTCTTCTGTGTCGATCGTGAAATCCGGGTGATGTATATGCTTGATGGAGCCTACCCGTAGTCCCTTCCTTGTTAAGCCTGAAATGATACATTCGGCCGCCGTAGTTTTCCCAGAGTTCGAAGTTCCCACCAGTGCCAGGAGCTTTGTCTCTTTCAAGCATGACTGCCCTCAGTCGCTTCCTCAAAGCAATTCGAGAGGATAGATAGAGATACTGAAGTATGTTTTGCTGAACGATTCGACTCATCCGACATTCGATTGATACAGTGTGTTAGATCAATGCTGCTGGCATGGGGTTCGCATGTAAACCATGCCTGCTCGCATTCGGATCTCATTGGGCGTGGCATATTCGAATGCTGCTCTTTTCAGGAGGCTCGGCAGACACAAGAGCTAACTGCCGCACGCATGTAAGCGTAGGCTGAAGCGTGGGCGCAGGCGTTTTGACATGAGCCGTCGTCCGGTCGCATCCAACGTCCGGGTCAAATTCTGGTTCGAAGATGCAGAAGGCAAAGCTTTCTTCGGCAGGGGCATGGTAGATCTTCTGCGAGCGATTGACAAGTACAAGTCCATCGCGCTAGCATGCGAGCGCATCGGAATGTCCTACAGATACGCCCTCCACAGGATCTCAATCGCTGAAGAAAGATCAGGAAGAAGGCTTGTTGACAGATTCAGGGGAGGAAGAGCGAAAGGCGGAGCGCAATTGACTCAGCAGGGCCGGCTCCTCTTGGGAAGGTATCTCGAAGCCGAGCGCATCTTGGATGAGCTTGCAGAGTCGATATGACGATCGGCCCTGCGCGTCTTCTATTTAGAGTGCTTACGCTGCTGTTATCAAGTAAGACCGATGTTACTGAGCGATAATATTACTGGGGTGTAATATCGATGGCCGTCCCCTTGGGTCCCGCCATGACTGTCGCGGGCCTGACATATCGCTACCCCGGGAAGTCAAGGCCGGCCATCGAGAACATCAATTTGTCAATCGAGAGCGGAGAGCTTCTCGCCGTAATTGGCAGTTCAGGATGCGGGAAGAGCACCTTTCTTCGTTGCCTCACAGGGCTCATTCCGCAGGCATCGGAGGGAGAGATGCAGGGGAGAGTTGAAATCTGCGGTCTCGACACTCGGCTTCATCCCCTCTCAGAACTGGCCACTGTAGCGAATATGGTCTTTCAAGATCCCGATACAGGATTCTTCTGTTCAACAGTAGAGGATGAGATCGCATTCGGCCCCAGAAACCTGGGATTGGACAATGGGGACGTTCGGCGGAGAATTGAGTTCGCTCTTGGGGGTACTGGCATCGAGCACCTGAGAACTCGCCGCGTGGT
>JALHTB010000157.1 GCA_022865625.1 Candidatus Bathyarchaeota archaeon | reverse complement strand
GACTCGAAGAGTGGGATGCAAGTCATGACCATCCTCAGAGACTTGGCGAAGAAGGAGCTCTCGACCGTGGTCATGGTTACTCACGACCATCAGAATGCCAGCCTAGCAGACAGAATCCTCGAAATCAGAGACGGAATGATCATCAAAGAAACTGAGATCATCTGACTTCGAGTATCCAAAGCAATGGCTATCCATACATGATTCGATGATCCACGATGAACGTGCTGATCTTTCGAATTGTGAACTCGCTTCTGTTTCCCTACTCTTTCTTCAGGGCTGTTATCGGGCTTAGCGTTGACGCCCTCCAGGCAGGATAGAGGCCCGCTAGAACGCTTAGACCGCAAGCAAGGAGGAATACTTGGGCAAGATCGGACGGCGAGAACCAAGGACTTATTGATATTTCCTGTCCAGCTCCAAAAGGCAAGACTCCAACCAAGACATATGCTCCCACAATTCCGAAAATAACTCCCAGCAACGCGCCTACCAAGCCGATTGCGAATGATTCTGTGAGAAACATGAGCAGCACTGTCTCTCTTGTGTAGCCTATCGCTTTCAGCAGTCCTATCTCGCGAGTTCTCTCCATGACTGATGTGTACAACGTCGTGATGATTCCGACAGCTCCGACGAACATGGAGACGGCGCCAATCGCGGAGAGGAATCCTATGAATGTGCCCATGACTTCTTGTATAGTGCTTGCCATCGCCTTGGGGGACATCACACCAATATTCTTTCCATAGGACTTCGTGATGCTTGCTTCGACTTTGTCGTTATCGTCAGGACTGTTCGTGATCACGTAGATACCGTCGTACACGCCACCTTTCTCGAACAATGTGTTGGCCTGTGCTAGCGAAATGGAGACTAGACCGTCGACCTGTTGGGTCCCGAGTTCGTTCGCGACACCTCTCACCTGGAAGGCTTTCCTTTTCGTAACGAGCTTCTCGATACCTCCTTGACTCTCGACCTTTGAGAATTCGACAGATACTGTCTGTCCCGTGTTGGCAAACGGCTTGTTGAGATTTGGTGGGTGAGCAATATTGTATCCCAGTAGCATTCCGCTCGAGTCACCAGGTGACACGTATGAGCCGGATTCAAGACTGATCTTGGGAGTAACGTAGACAAACTTGTTTTGATCTATCCCCAGGATTGTTACGGTTCTGGTTTCGCCTCCTGACTTCAACGTTCCTCCGCCAGTGAAATATGGGACAACATACTTCACCCCTTGAATCCTCTCAATTGTGCGCACAGTCTGCGCTGTCAGTTTCGTCTGCATACCCGATTGCTGCATGGGTCCTTCAAAGGCGCTGGAAGAGGGAGTGACTATCAGGACGTTGACACCCAGAGTGCCCAACTGTTCTGTAATGAAGTTGTTCATTCCTCCACCGAGTCCGTTGATGGAGGTCATGAGTGCGACGCCTATGAGCACCATCAGCACTGTAAGAACTGATCTCAGTTTTCTCTCTCGCAGGGCTCCGAAAGAGAGCCCGATCAAGTCAAGCACTGCCATTGTTCTTAGTTCCTCCCTTGTGTCATGACGTCCCAACCGGATTCTCTGACTTGCCCCTGCGAGAAAATTCCAACTCTCTCTTTCTCTACGACGCCGTCCCTTAGGTGGAGGATCCTCCCCGTCCTCTCCGCCAGTTCCACGTTATGTGTGACGATAACTATGGTTGCGTTTTTCTCTTGGTTTACGCGGATCAGGAGGTTCTGTATCTCTTCTCCAGTCTTCGAGTCGAGGTTTCCAGTGGGCTCGTCTGCTAAGATGAAAGCCGGGTCGTTGATGAGTGCACGCGCTATCGCGACCCGCTGTTGTTCTCCACCACTGAGTGCGTTTGGTCTACGATCCGCCTTGTCGCCTAAACCCACAAGGTCCAGCAGTTCATGGACTCGTTCGTCCCTTGTCTTCTTCGGCATTCCTGCAACTATGGCGGGCAACTCAACGTTCTTCGTCACCTTTGACCTGTCGATGAGGTTGTAGGACTGGAAGATGAACCCGATCTTCCTATTGCGGAATCTAGCGAGAGCCCTCTCTCCTAGGCGGGTTATGTCTTTTCCATCAATGAGTATCGTCCCGCTCGTGGGGGTATCGAGGGCTCCAAGCATGTTCAGCAGAGTTGACTTTCCGCTTCCGGACGGTCCAACTATGGAGACCACCTCCCCATGTCCAATCCTTAAGCTCACGCCGCGCAGGGCATGCACCTTGACAAGGCCCATGAGGTACGTTTTCTTGAGATCCACTGTCTCAATCGCATATCCGTCACCGCTCATGGGGAATCGCCTTTCCTTTCGATTGCCCCGCAAGATTTAAGTGTCGTTCACCTTAGCGCAGCGTCCCAGCAAGAGATTGCGAAAGATTACCTCAAGCTGTCATGCCATAGAGGACCCGATAAGGAATCTCATGAGACTAGTGACTTAGGTGGGTATCAGGAATGTTGCCTTCAAACCGATGGAACAAGCAACTGGACATCCGAGCTGCGACTCTGCTAGTACTCATCGGCCTCGTCGCGCTCTCACCATCAATCATCTACAGCCACGCAGCTACGTCATCGAATTTGTCGATCGTTTCCTCAACGAACGTGTTTGTGGCTTCTACGAACAGCACTCTGTCGTTGGAAATCACGAATGTTGGTAACTATCTCAAGGAGCTTGATGTCGCGCTTACGGTTCCTTCGCCCTTGGTCTTGTTTGGTGATAACCACTGGATTAGGTCATCGTTTGCTCATGGAGACGTGATACACGCGAGCCTTACAGTCTTCGCTCCATCTTCCGCTGCTGGAGCTACTGTTCAGGGTAGCATAGTCGCCGTATACAAGGTCGTGGGTGAGACCACCGCGTCAACTGAGACACACGCAATCTCATTTCTGATCCGAGGCTGGATCGACATGAAAGTCTATGAGATCACCGTGAGCCCGGATCCTGCGCTGCCGGGGAGTGAGATAACGATCTCCGGCAACCTGTTGAACCGCGGTGTTATTGCTGCTATGTATGTGAACGTGACGGTCGCTGCGGATGTGATTTTGGTGAAGGATTCTGTCAAGCCCACATATGTTGGGGAAGTGGATTCTAACGCACCTGCCCCCTTCAGCGTAACTGCTATGGTCGACTCTGGTGCAACTGAGGGCGAATACCACGCGTCCATCATCGTATACTACAGAGACGATCTTCAACTCGACCACGTCATCACGATTCCCATTAGCTTCACCGTAGTCGCAGAGCTGCCAAAGACCCAGACCGGCCAGCCAAGCGCGGTAAGTCAACTGTCAAACCCCCTGATCCTGCTTGGACTGGCGGCACTCGTCATCATTCTGGCAATTGCAGTTTACGTTCGCAGGAGAAGGCGAAAGACTCCTCAGACTTGACGGGCTAGCTGTAAGGGGATTCCTGTCTGCCGGATTCGCCGTACTAGGAGTCTTCTGATGAATTGACTGCAGACGCACGGTGAGAACCAGATGAGCGAATCTATCTCGCAGCTCATTGATGAGATGCCTAAAGTTGAGCAGCACATTCACATCGTAGGATCAATCAGGCCCGAGACGGTGCAATGGCTGGCCGAAGAGAGTGGCAACAGGATGCGGGCCTTGGCTGACCTCGAGAAGGCAGCGAGGCTTTTCCAATACAGGAATTTCGAGGATTTCATTGCCGCCTACTCAACAATTCTACGTTGCATAACGAGAGAAGATCAGTTTGAGAGGATTGTTTACGAGATGCTCGAAGACGAGGCGAAACAAAACGTCAGATACACTGAAGCAAGCTTCTCAGCGCCCGACCACACACGTCTGGGTCTCAACTATTCCGAAATGCTCAAGGCGATAAACAGAGGAATCGAAAGAGCCCATGTCGATTTCGGTGTGGACTGCGATCTCAGGATAGATCTTGTCAGAGACTACGGTCCCGAAGCTGGAACAAGGTATCTCGACCTGATAGCCCAAAGCCGAGAAAGGGTAGTCGCCATCGACATCGGAGGAAGAGAACACGCATTCCCACCTGAGCAATTCACAGCGACCTACAGAAAAGCGAAGCAGATGGGATTCCATCTCACAGCCCATGCAGGTGAGACCTGTGGTCCCCAAAGCATCTGGAATGCTGTCAAGCATCTGGGAGTGGAGAGAGTGGGCCACGGTGTGAGCGCAAGAGACGACCCTGCGCTGGTCGAGTATCTATTGAAGAATAACATCTCGATTGAGATGTGCCCTCTAAGCAACGTCAGAACCGGAGCGGTCAACGATATCAGGGATCACCCGGTCAGAGCTTTCTTCGACAAGGGTCTGAACGTAACAGTGAACTCCGACGATCCTACAATGTTCGATACAAACATGAACAAAGAATACCGAACCCTACATGACAAATTGGGGTTCACTCTACAGGAACTGTTCCGTCTGAGCCTCAATGGACTGGACTCCTCATTCCTACCTGAAGAGAGGAAGATGCGTCTTCGCGAAGCTTTCATCAGAGAGTTTGAAGCGTTGCAGGCACGCGCCATCAATGGCTGACTGCCTGGCCTTATGATGACTCCACACGACCAGCAGCGAACCTGCTGCGAGAGCGCTACCTCTTCCTTCCTCTAACCAGAATGACACCTCCAACCACTGCGATGAGGGCGATTACTCCGACTATCGTTGCGTAGCCTCCTGGGATCTGACTTTCTAGCCCCTCAGTTGTCGAGGTTTGTTCAGTCGTCAAAGTGGATCTCGATGTTGGTTCCGATGCTGATGTGGTTGAGAGAGTACGGCTTGACACATTCTCAATGATGAATCTCTTCACGAAGAGCTGGTGGCCTTGGTTGAAGACCTCGACTCTCCATGTTCCGGGATATTTGTTGAGCGCTTGGTAGCCGGGATTGTACGAGGGATCGCCTTCTTTGCCATACGTTTGAGATTCTTTGTTGATGAAGAGCTGGAAGGCAAACCCCGTGATTTCCCTATCACTCGGGTCTCTCGAAAGCAGAACAGAGTATCCCTCGCTTCTCTCTCTATGTAGGGTGCCGTTGGGACTGTAGAGTTTGAATGTCAAACTGGTCTTCTGACCGATCTTCTCTTGCCAGTCAGCGTGTCTAACGTCGGTGTAGAAGTAGGATACTGCCAGTTCATCGTTGAAGCTGAAAGCTTCAGTGATGTCTACAGGCAGACCTTGCTCATCGATTCTGTGGCACATACCGTAGTTCACTATGTTGAAATCGCTGCTGTAATCGCCTGGAGAGATGCTCAATGTCTTGGTAAGCCAGTTGTTGTCTGGGCTCGGATCGTTTGGTTCATTCACTACTGCTTTGACTTGATGGTTTCCCTGCTTGAAGACTGTCCAATCAGAGATCTTGAAGTGCCACACTTGAGCCCGAACCGGAGAGATACTTGCGCTGACTTTCGGCTGGAAACCAACCAACCGAACTAACCATCCGTCTACCCACCAATCGTCGACGTACAAGGACAAGGTGTACTTGTCAGATGATGGGGCGTCTCCAACGTTCCTGATCCTACCACTGACGGTTAGGGGACCTCCAGAGACAGGGTGCTCAGGCTCCCACATGAGATAGTCGACCGTGAGATCACCAGACACGGGGTAAACATGATCCAAGTTAGCTAGGAAAATCGTTCCTATGATCATCGTTGACAGTGCCATGCCAAGAATAGTACGATGATACTTTCCGATGTTCAAGTGCACTCTTTCCTATGGTCTGAAGGCAGGCGGATAAGAGTTGGTGCATTCCCTCGTTGATCAGGATTCCAGATTTCACGCTCGCGCTGTGAGGACATCATGAGAGACAAGCTGTTCATCATAGGGGAGAGCGCTTCAGTGGTACGAAAGGGGGTTGCTGGGTGATTCTTCCCCTAGCCCCTTCCGACGGTCGTCGCATAGACTCTTGCGTACCAGCGAAAGTGCATTCCATGCGGTGGAGTAGTTCTGCTACTCTTCGAGCGTTGAGGCGTCCCCGATCGAAAGGCCCAGTTCCTTCGCTATGAGGAGCCTCCGCTAGATCCTGCCAGATTTCGAACCATCGGTCCAAGAGGTCTAGCTTTGTTTGCGCTCAAGAGCCGCTCTGAGATCGTCGTAAGCCTTCTTCGCGTCCTGGACAGCCACTCCGTCTTCCAACGTCGTGACATCTCCGAGGGTCGCTCCTGCAATTATTGCTTTCAGCAGTCTTCTCATGATCTTGCCGCTTCTTGTCTTCGGAACCGAATCAACAAAGGCTATCGTTGAATCCGACGCTACGAGAGGGCCGATGGTGCTTCTCAGATGGCCTTTCAGCTCGTCTGCTAGCTTCGGAGTTGGCTGATAGCCCTGCTTGAGAACCGTGAAGATGAACGGTATCTGCCCCTTCACGGGATCGGCTTTGCCAACACATGCCGACTCTGCAATGGCTGGATGCCTGGTCATTGCTGACTCGATTTCTGCCGTTCCGATTCTGTGACCCGCAACTTTGAGGACATCGTCAGCTCTTCCCAGAATCCATAGGTATCCGTCTTGGTCTTTGACTGCAAAGTCGCCAGTGTAGAAGTACATTCTGCCCTTGAATCTCGAATAATAGGTATCGATGTATCGTTGTGGATTCTTGAACAACGTCATTAGCATCCCTGGCCACGGCGACGTTATTGCTAGGTAGCCTCTAGTGCTGGCTGGGCAAGGGTTTCCGTCATCATCGAGGACATCCAAGGTAACTCCAGGGAGCGGGTAGCCATTTGTTCCGGGCTTGAGCGGGAATATCTTCCCGAGTCCAGGATAATGACCCGTCAGCATTTGTCCTGTCTCTGTCATCCACCAAGTGCTCGAGGCCACGATATCTTCCTTACCCACGTTCTTGAAGTACCATCTGAACGCCTCGGGATTGATGGGTTCGCCGACAGAATGAGCAATCCTCACTGTGGACAGATCGTACTTCCGGACCAACTCCTCAGGGAATTTCATGAGCATTCTGATGGCCGTTGGCGTAGTGTAGAATATTGACACTCCATATCTGGCAAGTATGCTCCACCATCTGTCGGGTCTCGGGAAATCAGGAGCACCCTCATACATTACTGAAGTAAGACCCATAAGCAGCGGCCCGTAAACGATGTACGAATGCCCTGTAACCCATCCTATGTCCGCCGTACACCAGTAAATGTCATCCTGACGAACATCAAAAATCATCTTCATGGTAGCGTATAGACCGACCGCATAGCCACCCACAGGGAGTTGGACTCCTTTAGGAGCAGCCGTCGTACCGGACGTGTAGAGGATGTATGAAAAATCCTCAGAGCCACATCTCTCTGCAGGAACTGTCACATTCTTCGGAACATCCGCGACCAGATCATGATGCCAGACATCTCTGTCCTTGTCCCAAGATACGTCTTGGCCCACTCTCTTGACCACGATGACCTTCTCTATCTTGTGGCCGTTCTGTGCGCATATCTTTACGGCTTCGTCGACGATGGGTTTGAGACTTATCGTCTTCCCTCTTCTATACAGTCCGTCGGCGGCAACGATTATTCTTGAGCCGGAGTCCATGGCTCTGGTGGCAAGCGCGTCCGCGCTAAAGCCGCTGTAGACTGCGCTGTGTCGTGCTCCCAGTCGCTGAACCGCGAGCATGTAGAATGGGAGCTCTGGAATCATGGGCAGATAGAATGTTAGGATTTCTCCTTTCTTGACCTTCAGCTTCTCCCGAAGGGCATAACTGATTGCGTTTGATTCTCTGAACAGATCGTAGTACGTGAACTTCCTGATTTCCTTTGGTTGCTGCGCTGCTTCATCCCAAGGCTCCCCTTCCCATATCAGAGCCAACTTGTTCTTTCTACCAAGCTCAATCTGCCAATCTGTGGCAAGGTAAGCGAGGTTTGTCTCTCCACCGACGAACCATCTGTAGAATGGGGGATGACTATCATCCAGCACTGTATTCCATTTCTTGAACCAGAATAGCTCGTTTGCCCATTTCTCCCACCACGCTTCGATCGCCTTCTTGTCCCGCACGGTTGTCGCATACCATGTCTTGAACTCGTCAGTACTCCATGCTCTGTCTTTCCAGCTGGGAGGGATTATGCGAACTTCGAATTCCTTGTAC
Source organism: Candidatus Bathyarchaeota archaeon (assembly GCA_022865625.1). Next base: position 10,763 of record JALHTB010000157.1, on the reverse strand, counting down.
AGATCTGCCGCTTGTTTTGCCATCTCATTACACCGTCTGCACTTCTGGTGGCCCTGTCGCAGTCGCTTGCAAATATATATGGTTTCTCGGTGTGCGTGTCCTGATGTCTATCGAGTGGAGTGCTCTTCGGATCACTATTCCCATGCAGATCAAGGTCTTCTTGTGAGGCTTCGGCTTGGGGCAGGGCGATGCCGGGCGACTGTACTGTCATGACTGTATTTGCTCGCTCAGACTTTCTCGAAGTCCGACGCTTCCTTGCGACTCAGCTCCTTGGTGTCGACATCGTAGTGCCACAGTCCGTGCTGAGAGCACCAGAAGTCCCGTAGCGAATGTCGCATGCCATCAATCGTCACTTCTGTCCTTTCGCGAAGAAACGACATAGGAACTCCGCACCCAGGACAAGTCATCTCCGGTGCTTCGACTCGCAATTCGGAATCGTACTGGATAGGCTGGGCTCAGGCGAATAAACCTAGCAGGAAGTTCATTGACTTATCATTTGGCCGCTTTCCTTGAGGAACTTGATGCCGACCGTGGAGCTCTCGATTTCTCTCTGAAAATGCTTGGATGCCAGCACATCGAAGAAACCACGTGCGTAGGGGTTCCTCAGTCTCTTTTCCACTAGGAAATCATAGAGCTCATCTGTCAGAGGAATGAAATCCAACCTCATCTCGGACGCAACTGATGTTAGACCGATGCCGACGTCCGCACGTCTGGACGCAATGGCGCCTGCGACCTCTCTATGGGTCATCATTTCAGAGTCATAGCCTCTCATCCGCTTCGTCAGCACATCAAAACCCACGCGCTTCCTTTCTGCAAGCTCCTGCAGTCTCCTGTCGAGCAGCATTCTGGTTCCGGATCCGAGGTTCCGGTTCGCGAGCTTCACATCTTTTCGAAGAAGATCGGCGACCCCTTCGATTCTCTTCGGGTTGCCTTTTCTGACCATGAGGCATTGCTGTCTCTTGTAGCCGCGAACCAGTGCACATGTACGCGACAGCCAGTATTTCGATAGTAGGGGCTCGTTGTACTTTGACTCCGACTCGTCGAAGACATGCACTCCTGCGATGTCCGCCTCTCTGAGCATTATGGCCGTCAGGCCTGCCCAGGAGCCGACATTGACCATCTGGTAGGTCATTCTCGGGTTGCTCTCGTGAAGCGAGCGCAGTATCCTCTCGACGACTACACAGTGACTCCCTATGAGCGAGAGATCTGGACGAAAGTGTCCTGCATGTGGCAGGTACCCATTCGCGGGAGTGTCTCCTATGAGAAAGCGATGCACTCGAGAATCCAGTTGAGAGTAGGTTTGGAGCAAGTGCTTCCCTTGGCGTGTTAGCTCTGCCCTGCCTCCTTTCGTGCCTCCTCGTTCTCTAGTAACGATCTTCTGATTCAGCGTCCGCTCGATTCTGGAGATGGTGTTCCAGACGAAAGGATAGGACAACCCTAGAGTACGTGCTGCGAGTGAAAGGCTTCCTGTCTGATCTATTGCTCTAAGCATCCGGGCTTCAAGTTCGCCGATCACTCTCCGATTTCTCAATCCGAGCGAGACCGCGTAGGATGACTCAAGCTTCAAGCCTCTCAATGAGTCTCTGTCCGCCTATCCATCAATCGACTGCTCAGAATTGGAGCTCTCCGTTAATGAAAAGCTTCGTCCTCTCATCATGTGGGTCGGCAAAGAAACTGGCTGCTTCTCCCTCCTCAACTACACGTCCTCTGTAGAGATGGATGACTCGATGAGAAAGCCGTCGAGCTTGAGGAAGGTTATGTGTACTAAGCAGAACCGCTCGGGATCGAGCTGACTCTTTGATCCCCTGCTCGATGATCATGGTATTCGCGGGATCCAAGTTAGCTGTTGGCTCATCGATGAGGATGACTTCTCTTTCGAGGGCTAGTGCACGTGCTATGGCAACGCGTTGCTGTTCGCCGCTCGACAGTCTGCGGGCTTTTCGCTTCTCGAATCCGTCCAGGTTCACAATCTCGAGAGCAGACTTCACCCTGTTCGGGATATCTCGCCCAGGGGTTCGATTTACACGCAAGCCATAGGCAACATTATCGTAGACTGTGCCCCCAAGCATGACACTCCTCTGGAATACCATCGTGCAATGAGTCCTGAGCTCCTCCGAACTGACTTGTCTTGTATCGATGAGGACCTTACCATCGCTTGGCGTATCGAGGCCGGCAAGAATCTTGAGTAAAGTCGTCTTGCCGGCGCCGTTCACACCGACTATCGATGTAACCTGCCGAGATGAAGCCCTCACCTTGACTTGGTCGAGCGCCAGCGATCCATCGTACCTCTTGGTTACATTGAGGGCTTCGATGTGAGACATCATCATGACGACCCTTTTGCCAGGTTGATTGCAATGCTGAGAGACATCACGATACCAAGCAGAATGAAGCTCAATGCAATGCTGAGGGCAATCTCACCCCGTGCAGTTTCCAAGGCTATTGCAGTCGTCAGCACTCTCGTGAGGTTTCTAATGTTGCCCCCGAGCATCATCGCAACGCCCAGCTCCGCGAACGCTCTATTGAAGGCGGCTATGATCGCGAGCACAACTCCCCAGAACGCTTCTCTAAGAACAACAGCGTCAATCTGAATGCCAGAAGCCCCGAGGGTTTTCGCGAGCGTTCTCAGATCGGGGTCAACAGATTCCAGCGCGCTGGTGGTAAAGCTCACGATGATTGGAGTGACGAGTACACATTGACCAATTATGATGCCGTAGGGCGTGTACAGAAATCCGAAGTATCCGAGTGGACCGCTCCTTGATAGGAGCAGGTACAGGTACAGGCCCAAGGCGACTGTTGGGATGCCTATGAACGCATTGAACAAACCCTTCATGGTTCGCTTTCCGGGGGAGTTCCGGAGCGCAAGGGTGGCAGAGATTGGGATGCTCCAAACACAGGAAAGCAGAGTCGCAGATATGGAAATGTACAGGGAGAGCGCCGTGATGGTGAATACTTCACGATCGCCCGAGAGTATTAGGCTGATGGCGCGGGTTATGCCTTCCGTGATTGGGTCCAGTAGGCTATCTTCCTCTCCATGACACTTGTGCAGGATACTAGGAAGACTTGAACGGGGGCTTGCAGAGAGTAGAGGTCATCTGCCTGGTAACGGTACTGTGGTGGGCATTCTGATCCTTCAAAGAAGACCAATTCCTGTATCCATTGGATCAGCTGCGGGTCGCTTTGACTCTCAACAAGCTTGAGGTATGGTTTGAAAAGGGGTAGACCATACTGGCTTACACCGAAATTGGCGAACAGGTCCTGACCTTCGCTTGAGACTAGGTACTTGATGAAGTGCATAGAGCCCTCGAAGTTCGCCTTTGTCATGTTAGCATTGTTTGGATTGTCTGCTATCACGCTGTATACGTTCAACATGCTCTTGCCTGACTCAACCAGCTTGACTAGATCGATGTTGTGATTGTTGAAGTTCATGAGGTAGGTACCGATGTCGGTCAGTGTGTAACCTCGTTTCTCGTTGGCAAGCTTGAGTGTCGCGGTCATTCCGCTGCCTGCTTCAAGGTACCATGGTTCCGTGCGAAGTTGTTTCGCGTCAAACCCGATGCCCTTCCATAGAGTCTTCTCTTTTGAATGGGTTCCGGAGTCGTCACCTCTCGAGACCCAGGCCGTTGTTCCATTGAGGCCGGCATATCTTATCAGCTTCAGAGCTTCTGATGGGGATTTGCCTGCGATTCCAGCTGGATCTTCTGAGGGACCAACGATCACGAAGAAATTGTATGCCACGATCTTTCGGTTGACGCCGTAGCCACCTTGCAGGAACTGGGATTCTTTGGCCGGATCGTGAACGAGGATCATGTCAGCGTCGCCTCGCATTGCGGTCTGGATTGCCAGTCCGGTTCCTTGAGAAATGAAAGACACGTTGTAGGCAGGGTACTTTGACTCGAACTTGACCTTGAGCTCGTCTAGGAAGCCTGTCTCATACAGGCTGGTGGTTGTTGACACTATCAGACGAGTCCTCGGTGGTGGTGAGCTCGAAAGAGAATATCCGTACAGCCCCACTCCGACTCCAACAAGAACGATGACAATGAGTATTGAGGCCTGTAACTTGGTTATGGCCGACTTTGACATCTGTAACGTCACGGAGCTCGCAATGTATTCTGCCGAATATAACGCTTTGCGCGCTCATAGCTGCAGAGAGATTTACGACCTCTACACGGATTTATGGGCACGTATGAAGAAGACGCCCCAACTGAACACAAAGGCCCTTCGTTGAGAGAACTTGTGAAGACGTTCTTTCAGTTCCGCCAAGAAGAGCTTGCGTTGGTTCGGGAGCATTTCGGAAATTTCTCTCTTTATTGTAGCGCGGCACAGCCTCATGTCTAAGTAGTCCTCAGGGCTTCGCATGCGTACCCTGTATTCTCGAGTCTTGAGCTGCACTTCTCTGAAACCTGCGTCAGAGACCATTCGCATTTGTGCCTCGGAGTTGATGGAGTGGTGGAAGCTTTCCATTGCGGCGAGCGCTGACCTTTCTTGGGCCAATTGCGGAGATGGATTTCTGGTGCGATATTTTCCGAGAACTTCACCAAATACTCGATGAGGCTCGACGTCAATCAAGTGCCAATCATTGAACACGAAAACGCCGCCGGGCCTAAGCACTCTCAGTATCTCTTTCGTGTCGTCAATGAATGTCGGGATCCCTATGCCACAATTGGAGATCGCAATGTCGAAGAACTCGTCCGGAAAGCGAAGACTCTCAGCAGCCATTTTGAGGAATCTCAGGTTTCCAAAACCCGTCTCGACCGCTTTCTTTCGAGCGAGTGCGATCATGGGCTCCGACCGATCGATTCCGGCCACCAGACCCACAGAACGAACCACTCGGGATGCTTCGAATGCCACGACTCCTGTGCCGGTCCCCACATCAAGTACTACGTCTCCGGGCCTGGGAGAAGCATCCTTGACTAGGTCCTTCGCGAAGAGTCTGAAGATCGGCACCCAATACCTGTCCCAAGCAAGTACGTCCTGATCCCAAAGATGACCCAGAACAGAGTCGGCCTCTGTGAGCGATAGCCTGCCAAGCGCAGGAGGTTTTGCTGAATTCTCACGGTCGCGGGCGGCCCCCAATCCCTTGGCCGCGGATCCACCCAGTGCCACTGCGAGTTGCAGCTCCTTCCTCTGATCGTACGCAGACTGACTATGCCACTACATGTCCTTTAGGATTGGCGCCGAGTTACCAAGCGTCCGGATTGTTTTCGTCACAAGTGACGGTCGAAGCAGCTGCTCCGATCGTTCCTCGGGGCCTCGGAAGTCATTTATCCCCAATTCAGGCTGCTCGGGATGAGAGGGATAATGCGTGTTTGACCGGCACGCGCAGATGCTGAAGCCCAAGCAGCTCAAGAGAATACAGCAGGAGAAGATCAGAAAGATTGTCCGCTACGCCTACAGGAACGTTCCATTCTACAAGAAACGTTTCGACGAAGCAGGAGTCAAGCCGGAATCAGTAAAGAGCCTCGATGATGTTGCGAAGATTCCGTTCACTGTAAAGACGGATTTGAGAGACTACTATCCGCTTGGCATTCTCGCGGTTCCACCAAGTCGGCTGTATTGTCTTCACGCATCGTCCGGAACCACCGGGAAGCCAATCGTCATGGCGTACACTCGCGGGGACCTAGAGCGTTGGACCAGACTAATGGGAAGAACCTTCGACGTCGGCGGCGTCAAAAAAGGCGACATAGTCCAAAACATGTACGGATACGGCCTCTTCACCGGCGGACTAGGCTTCCATTACGGCGCCAGAGCAGTCGGCGCCACCGTTGTTCCCACAAGTGCTGGAAACACAAAACGACAGCTCATGCTTCTGAAGGACCTGCGAAGCACAGTAGCCGCGTGTACGCCCTCCTACATGGTCTACCTGTGTGAAGCAAGCCGAGCTGAAGGCTACAACCCAAGAGAAGACTTCGCACTTCGGATCGGGCTCTTCGGCGCAGAACCGTGGAGTGAGGAAGCGCGGAAGCGAATAGAGGATGTTTTCGGCCTTCGGGCTCACGATTGCTATGGAATGTCTGAGCTTTACGGACCAGGTGTGGGGATCGAGTGCGACGAGCGAAACGGACTCCACATCTGGGGTGATGAATTCCTTGTCGAGACCATCAACCCGGACACTGGTGAAGTTCTCGAGCCGGGTGAAGAAGGCGAACTTGTGTTCACAATGCTCTCCCGCGAAGCAATGCCTCTACTCCGCTACAGGACGAGAGACTTGTCCAGGGTCTTCGAGGAGGAATGTGCATGCGGAAGATGCCACAGTCGGATTCGACGCATCAAGGGACGAAGCGACGACATGCTCATCGTAGGCGGTGTGAATGTCTTCCCGAGCCAAGTGGAACATGTGCTGATGAACGTGCCTGGCATCAAAGACCAGTACCAGATAGTCGTATCACGCGAACAACTCGACCGATTGTCCGTGAAGGTCGAAGCGAGTAAGGATCGGCTGAAAGATCCGCAACTCTTGAAGCAAGTGCAAAGTGACATCTTCTCAACCCTCGGAATACATGCGAATGTTGAACTGGTTGAGGAAGGAACCTTACCGCGCTACGAAGGCAAGGCACGCCGTGTCGTAGACCTCCGACCCAAAGAGTAAGCCGTTGGAAAGAGTTGACTTGATGAGATTCCCAATCGCTCTCACAATACTGGCAGTTCTGGTGTTGGCAGGGGCATTTCTTAGCCTGAGATTTGTCCTCGCAATCTTCGCCCTCATAGTCGTCTTCGTCGGAATCGTGCAGTTTCGTCAATCCGGCGCGACCATGGCGGTTGTTGGTCTCATTGTGTCGTTGATGCTGGCGATTGGTTTCTTCAATACCGATCCACTGGTTGCTCTGGGAGCAGCGATCTATGGCATCTTCAAGTCCTTCGGCATCACGATCTCTGTGCTTGCAACTATGCTCATGATCTTCCTGATGAGAGAGGTCGGAGCACTCCAGATAATCTCCACCGCGATAAAACGCGCGGCAACGACAAAGGAGCAACAGGCGCTGTTTCTCGGTGTTGGGTTTGGGTCGTTCGCCACATCGCTTGGAGTCGTGACACCATCCCTGTTTCCCCCATTGTTGGTTGCGATGGGATTCTCACCATTCGCTGCAATCGCAATCTCTGTGCTGGGTTACAATGCGACCACGTCGTACGCGCTTCTTTCGGTGCCAATCAGTCTTCCTGCGGACGTCTTCAGGCTGGATGTCTTCCTGTTCGCTTACAAGGTGAACATCTTCCTTCCAGTCGTGGCCGTGTTGGTCTCGATCGCCATGCTGTGGATTATCGGAGGAAAATCATCGGTCAAGAAGGGTATTGTGCCAGCCATCTTGACTGGTCTCACGATCGCGTTCTCATGCTTGATCTTCGGGCTGTTGCATGTGCCTATCATGTTGATTGGAGTTCTGGCAGGTCTAGTTAGCATGGCTGTCCTTTACCTTCACCAACGCCTAGTCACGCGCCCGACGAAGGCTATCGGGTCGATAGATCGTGGTAAGACAATCAGGGCGTTGAGCCCGTGGCTGATACTCATAGCTCTAGCATTGGTGGTCAGTATGCCTCAGGTCACGGACTGGATGAGACACCTCGACGGGCCTGCGTTCTGGATCTTCGACAAACCCCTAGATCTCGATGCTTTTGCTCAGGTGTACACTTGGATATTCGCCGCGACGATCCTGTCCTTGCTAATCCTGAAGCCTACTCGAGATCAGCTTGGAAAGACCATGAGTCTTTGGATAAGGAGGATCTGGCAGCCGTTCATCGCATATGCGCTCTTCTTCGGCGTTGCATACGTGATGGCGTGGAGTGCGATGGCCGTTTCAAATGGCAAGCTAGTCCCCACGTCGGAATTCGCGGTGCTGAACATGAACAACGTGATTGGTTTGACTTTGGCGGCAACCTTCGGTGCGATGTTCGTGTTTGTCGCGCCCTGGCTTGGCCTGTTCGGAGCGGTGGTCGGAGGATCTGAGGCAAGCTCGAATGTGATGTTCTTCCCGATACAACACAAGGCCGCTGAAGGCATAGGACTCACCGAAGCCGGACAGAACAGCTCTGCTTTCATGACGATCTATGGATCCCACGCAAACGGTGGCGGCATCGCCTCAGCGATCACCCCATCCAAGATCAACAACGCAGCTGTGACAATAGGAGCAGAAACGAAGCTAGAAAGCGAGATTCTGAGAAGCCACGTTCCGCTCGTTCTAGTGATCACCTTCATTGTTGGTCTTCTGACGGCTCTATTCATAGCCCTCGGAATCTAGAGGACGCGTTTCGAACGAGAACTGTCTGACCCTAAGCGTTACATCTCTACCGTCAGCAACTGTCTCCATCGAGGGTGCGACAGGATGGATTACTTTGAGACTGTGAAAGCGAGACGTTCAGTCCGGGCCTTCCTCCCCCAGCCCGTTGGAGAAAACAAGATGCGCAGGATCATTGAAACGGTAAGCCTTGCGCCGTCGGCGGGCGATCTGCAAGCGTACGAGATCGTTGTCGCCAAGGATCCGGAACGCAAGCGCGAGTTGGCGAGGGATGCTTTTGGCCAGAGCTTCGTTGAGGAAGCGCCCGTATGCCTAGTATTCCTCGCATGTCCTGACCGTTCTTCAAGGAAGTATGGAACAAGAGGTTCCGAGCTCTACTGCATTCAGGACGCGACTATCGCAGTAGCATATGCTCAGTTGGCAGGTACTGCACTCGGATTGGCGTCGACATGGGTTGGAGCATTCGACGACGACGCGGTTGCGAAGACTGTTGGGGCGCCGGAAGGCAAGCGTCCGATTGCTATCTTGCCCATTGGCTATGCGGCGGAGAGCCCCGAGAGCACTCCGAGAAGAACGATCAGCGAGATTGTGTACTCTGAGACGCTTGGAAAGCCTTACCCGTTCTCCTTCACGGACCAGAGCTATCAGAGACCTATTTGGAAGCCCGGTCCCTAGATCTCTTTGAAGAGAAATGGCTCAAGACATTTCATCTTCTCGCGCCAGTTCTCAGGGTAGAGCAGCCGTTCAGTCGCCGCCGCGCTGCTCAGCAGACTGTTGCCGTCTTGTGGGGTAAACGTGAATCCCAAGACTTCTCCGGGATTCCTAACGCACAACGTTGGCAACACAACTATCGTTTGGTTGAGAATACGCCCATAGTGACCATGGTCTCGGCCAAACGAGAATGCCAGGGCGGTTTGATCCTTGTACGTGGTGGCTATGGACGGATTTGCTTTGATCCGAGCCAGTACCTCGTCAAGTGTGGTGGCTCCATAGAGCTCGAGCGAAAACCAGACCGAATGCATGTATTGGGTCGGAATCTTGATGCTGCTTGAGAATATGTCAAGCTCGCAACCAATGCTCTGGAAAAGTGCGTGCGTATCACGAGCGTGGTGTGTTCCGAATCGCCCATGATCGTGCTCGTCCACTTTCGGGCTGGCCGTGAACCCCTTCTCTTCGCTGAGGTCTGAGGATCGACGCATACAAACGAAGCGGCCTTCTTTGAGACGAGACATTCCACCTTCGAACGCAAGCGTCTTGATGATTGCTGCAATGTTGTGCGTGTTGCATGAAGCCACTTGTACGTACCTCTGCGATCCGGAAAACGCACTATCGTTTATACCATGAGCGTAGATTGTACCGAACCCGAACTCTGAGCCTTGTGCGATGAAACCTCGTGGACCTTCCATTCTCTCATAGTACTTCTTCTTGTTGTCCAGACCTGTTCCGGACGGGGTGCAGTCGATTACGACGGATGCGCGTCGTATTCCTTCCTCGTATTCGTATGTCGGTTCCATTTCGAACTCTTGGAACTTCTTCCATTTCTCCTTCTCAACGCATAGCTTTGCACCTCGTTTGAGAAGATCCCAGACTTTCGTTCGGTCCGTCAGCAATGGAGTCCGTTTGGAGAATGTCACTTCGTCGATCCCGAGCTCCTTGCGGAAGTCCGTCAAGAGGCCGATTAACGGCTCGCCTACAGTCCCGGTTCCAATAACATGAACGATATTCAAGACCCGGATTCCAAACTGGTTCGGTGGCTCATTGGAGATAAAACTACCCCCTACACACCCACAAGCCAGAGCAATCTCCTAGAAGAGCCAAGGCGGGTATTCAGCTAAGCATCAATCGAACATTGGAACTGCGGTCAGAGAAACTGCAGATGCACAAATTGGCAAGGGAGACCCGAACCGTTATGACTGAGAGTAGCAGACCTAACGGTGCGAGGGCCGGTAGTTCAGCTGGTTAGAAAGCCTAGGCTTGGCTTGAACGTCGGCTTTACACGCCGAAGGTCGCCGGTTCGATCCCGGTCCGGCCCACCATATTCCCCACGAATCCATCTGATTCAGAATCGTTATCCAATAGTTGAGAGTCATGAGTTACCTGCAGTGATGACGAATGGTCAAGATAACATACCAACCATGGGAGGAGATCATCATCCATGAGGTTGTCGAGTACTCTCTACCGGCGTTGCTGGAGATCCAGAGCTTCGGAGTCCCACCGGGGTCTCTGGGGAGAAGTCTGATGTGGGCGAACGGGATTGCGTTCACCTATGCTGCAATGCCTGCAAGCGATGATGTCGTGGCTGAGCAGATGAAGGGTAGGATGCATTGGGCCAGCGTCGTGTTCGCCCCTATGCCCACTTATGAAAGCGCAGTTCTCATGCAGGAGATGAACGTACGAATCCCAATTGCTGACGTAAGCAGCAATCCGACCCTATATGCCGTTGCCCGATGGCTGCGCGACCGTGCAGCCTAGGGTTTCACAGAACCGGGCTCGCCATTCTACAGGACTATTGAGAGTAGCCTTCTTAGTTGAAGG
>JALHTB010000025.1 GCA_022865625.1 Candidatus Bathyarchaeota archaeon | reverse complement strand
GAATCTCGACGACGGAACACCACGGGCCTCCTCCAACAACTTCGCCACGACCTCATTCAGGCTCTTCGCGCGCTCTTTCTTCATAATGTCCTTCAACCGCTCCCACACTGGTTCGGCTACCGCAATGGTCTTGGTACTCGTCACCAAACCCCGCCCCAGTTATAGGTTACAAGTTATAACTTATAAGTGTTCAACTGAGTATGGATTCTCGATAGAGTCAGAAGGGCTGCCAAAACCTTGGGTGCAATGCACCCTTGTCTGAATCCGTCAGAGTATCATACGTGAGTGTTCTCTGAGAAGGCAGGTAAGGTTCGCCAAAAGCGCCGGGGTGACATTTGAACCCACGAGGCGCAACTGGAGACACCTGCGTTTTCTCCCCTTGCATGTCCCCATTTCCCTCGTTGTGGTCGGTCAACAGACCACGCTCAAGCAGTCATAATGCGTCTCCCCAAGATTAGGATGATCCTGCCAGTGATTCTAGCATTGAAGGCACATTGTGCTTGAGCCTGAGTGAGATGTCCAGTTGACAACACTGTTGGTGTAGAGACCTACACCAAAGCCTTTTCCCCATACGTCTCCCAATGCGAATAGACTCCCCGTGAGCCGCTGCAGTAAGGGTTCCTTCGAGACAGTCTTGCACGTCTTGTGGCACCCTATTCGTAGAAGACTGCTGGAGTCGCTTTGGGAGAAGGATCGGTCTTTTGACGAGCTGAACAGAATATGCAGTAATCATGGCAGACTCGGCTACCATCTGAGAAGCATGAGCGGGATGATGATCAGAGATCCTAGCAGGAAGGTGTATCGGCTTACCGATGAGGGGCGAGTGGCATGGGAGTGGCTCGTCCAAGCTTCTTCAGATTACGCAAAGCGGCGTTCGGACATTGAGGTTACGCCTGCGCAGAACCCGTTCACATATGCTGATCAACTTAATCTGAGCGACCATGCGTTCGTCATGTATGGAGATGCAGACTTTCGAAGGGCTGTTGCTTTCCCATTTCTGAGGGCAGGTCTGACCAGGGCAATGGCGACGATCTATCTTGCTTCTGAACAAGGAATGGATAAAGAGCGCAAGGAGATGAAAAGGAGATACGCCGATATCGAGGAGCTTGAGGAAAGAGGTGCCTTCACAATTATGAGCGCTGAAGAATGGTACATGCGTCGCGGAAAAGCATCCCCAGACGTGATAGTTGACAACTGGTCGAAGTTGGTTCAGGAAAAAATGAGGGAGGGATACAAGGGACTCCAGGCAGCAGCCGAGATGGATGTCTTCTCTGAGAAGTCAAAGACCTCGGAACTTGTAGCTTACGAGAGAAAGCTTGGACGAAAGTTCCCACAGAGCATCTGTGGAATGTGCATGTATGACGCTCCTAGACTTGAGCCAGGGCAAGTCATGTCGCTGATCGAAACTCATGGACATGGCATCTTCGAAAGGATTGCTCTTGGATTTCTCTGACGCCATACAGGTTCCGCCCGCGGCTGCGGTCATAGACGAGGGATGATCTTACGAGTCGCCAGGCAAAGTCTCGGACTAGCGCGACATGGACGTCAGCAGCTGGGTGTGATTCGTGCAAAACGTGGAAGTCAGCCAGAATGTTTTTTGCATGGTCAGTGCTCTCAATAGTTGGCGTGCCATTACGCTAAGCTCCAAAGGTGTTTCTGAGGTCGCTGATGGATGAAGAACCAGGAGATAGTCGATTTCGTTAAGGAGCTGAAGCCTACTGACCATGTCATAATGTTCTAGTCGAAGAAGCCTGAAGACAAGCGCGAAGTG
>JALHTB010000156.1 GCA_022865625.1 Candidatus Bathyarchaeota archaeon | reverse complement strand
CCGAACCTTGTGTATGTACGCTCCGAGTTTCATCTCTCTGATCATATCGTAGCTGTTGTTGCTCGGGCCGCCGTCGCATCCGAGCCCCACGTTCACGCCCTTCTTGAGCATCTCTGGAACGCGTGCTATTCCTGAAGCAAGTTTTGTGTTAGAGGATGGGCAGTGAGCGATGTTTGTGTGTGTCTTGCTGAGTGTGGCCATGTCGCGATCAGTGAGCCAGATCGCATGAGCCAGAACAGTTCTGGGAGTGAGGAGTCCGACGTCGTCGGCGAAAGCAACGGGACTCTTCTTGAACTTGCGCCGAGCGTACTTGACATCTTCTTTGACCTCACATAGATGCATAGTGATGCCGGCTTTTCTCTTCGCGGCTTCTTCAGCGATCCTTCCGTAGAGGGCTTTACTGCAGGCTCCGAGCGACCGTGGGCCGAACCAGACGCCTATTCTTCCGTTGGCTTTGCCGTTCCATCTGTCGATCATGGTGATGGTTTCGGCGAGGGATTTCTCGCCGTCCTCGATCATTCCCGGATGCATCATCTGTTTCCTTCCGTATGCTGGTGTGTCCATGATTGTCTTGGCGAGGTAGCCGCGCATTCCTGATTCTTCAAGCGACTTGGCGATTCCGTCAAATCCGTACCTAGTGTGGAGCATCGCCTCGACGAATGAGGTCGTTCCGGATTTGATCATCTCAAGCATGCACAACCTAGCGCTGGCTCTTCCGTCGTCTTCGTCATAGTTGCCCTGCAGGGGCCAGACATACTTCCCGAGCCAGTCGAGCAACGAAACATCGTCAGCACAGCCTCGAATCATGGCCTGCGCAAGATGAACATGACAATCAATGAGGCCTGGCATGACTAGCTTCCTAGACGCATCGATTGTGCGCTCCGGGGTATGCTTTCGATGAAGGTTGTCCGTCTTGCCTACGTCGGTTATGTGTGAACCTTCGATCATGATGGCGCCGTCGCGGATCACCCTTCGACGAGTGTCGAGCGTGACAATGACCCCATGCTCAATCAGAATAGAATCCATGCTGAAGGCTCCCTGACCTTGTGCGGATTCGGGGCCTATTATCTCTGAGCTTCATGCAAGCGCTCAGGGGCTCATAAAGAACCCGATGATATGCTCGCCATCTGCCTCCATCTCAGTTGCTGCCAGAGAAAGCTAAATCGAAGTGTTGGTGTTGCCGAGCAGATACTGCCGCCTGAGATACGGCACTGGCGATGCAAAGAATCTTGGCACTAGTCAAGAGGTTCAGACAAGAGTTTTCATTCATCAAAGGGAACTATGCCATTCTCGTGCTAAGTTGGGTATTGATGGATCTCGCCAGCGAGATGCCCACGCCCAACTACCAGTATTACGTTCAAGCACTGGGAGGAACTGGCATCGAACTGGGGTTGATAGGATTCTGTAGTTTCATGGCTCTTGCCGCAGTGCAGTTCCCTGGAGGATATCTCGCCGACAGATACGGAAGACGATGGCTTATCTCCACAATGACTTTCGCCTTGGCATTGTGTTTTCTGTTCTATGCGCTGGCACCAACCTGGCACTTCATCCTTATCGGAGCGGTTCTGATGAACCTCTGCCTGATCTACCAGCCTGCACTTTGGGCAATGATCTCTGATTCGCTCCCTCCTGAACGCAGAGGCATGGGATTCTCGATCATTATGCTCATCAACAGCGTCGTGACTACGCCAGGTCCTCTCTTTGCCGGCATTCTGCTGTGGCAATTTGGCTTGATCCCAAGCATGAGGATCGTATACATCATAGTGACTGCCCTCTACCTTGCAGCGGCGTTTCTGAGACTGAGACTGAAGGAGACCATAACCAGTGGCGATCCCATCAGACCGCAGGAATTTCTGTCATCCTACCCGAAAGCCATTCGGGAAAGCTGGAGAGCATGGAAAGTTGTACCACGCTCGATGTTTTGGCTATTCATCTCGCAGACAATCTCGATGTTTGCTATCGCACTTGTGCAAGTCATACAGGCCTTGTACGCAAGAGACGTGTTACTCATACCGGAATCGATCTGGTGGCTCGCGTACATTCCACTCTTCCTTTCTATGCTCGCCGTCTCAATTCCGATTGGCAAATTCGTTGACAGAGTGGG
>JALHTB010000024.1 GCA_022865625.1 Candidatus Bathyarchaeota archaeon | reverse complement strand
GCGCACAGGGAATGAATGGCGCCGAAGACTTGGCCAAGAAGATAGTAGCAGAGAACCCGGAGAAGTACTTCATGCCAAACCAGTTCGCAAATTGCTACAACGTTCTAGCACACTATGAGACGACCGCGGAAGAAATCTGGAACGATACAAAGAGAAGAATCACACATTTCGTCGGCGGAATCGGCACTTCAGGGACACTGATGGGTGTTGCGCAGAAACTCCGGCAGTGTAATCAGGTCTCAAAGTCATCGCAGTAGAGCCTGAAACCAAGACCTCCATTCAGGGACTCAAGAACCTGCAGACCCAGTATGTGCCAGAGATATTCGACAGCAAGATGGTAGACGAACGACACTATGTGACCCCACAGACCGCAGAGGAGACCGCGCGTCTTCTAGCGCTCGAAGAGGCAGTCCTATGCGGGCCGAGCACCGGTGCAATACTGCACGTAGCACTTGAGAAGGCGAAGGGGCTTGCCAATGGTGTCATGGTTGTGATGGCTCCGGATGGAGGAGAGAAGTACCTGAGCACCCAGCTCTGCGACGAAGACAAGTGCCGCGATTGTGTCTTGAAGTACAAGGTCAAGTGCGCGTATTCGCCCGATGTGGTGCTTCCAGGAATAGATCGCTAGACTTGGGCGAGTGCTGCGAAGCGCTTGTGGTTCTTGTGCTATTAGGACCGTCAGATTCATTGATCTGAGATGGTGGTCTATCGTCACGGTGAGTCACGTGTCTTTGGAGGAGAAACGCTTCACTACGAGACTGGAGAGAGTAAAGGACTATCAGTTCAGAGTAAGATTCGATTCTCCAGATATGCAAGACTTGGTAACAGACGAGACTGAACCTGTCGGAAAGGGTCTGGGCCCAAATCCATCCCGCTTGCTTTCTGCTGCAGTTGCGAATTGTCTCAGTTCGAGCCTTCTCTTCTGTCTGAGCAAAGCAAGGGTGCCTGTCATCGATCTGACTGCTTCAGTAGAGACCGTGACACGACGAAACGGGAAGGGACGATGGAGAATTGCGTCTCTGAAGGTGAAGCTTCACCCATCATTGAGAGAAGAAGATCTTGAGAGATCGAAAAGGTGTCTGGAGCTTTTCGAGGACTTCTGTGTAGTCACAGAGAGTGTCAGGAAAGGCATTGATGTGCAAGTCGACATCGACACAAGCGCCTCGGGGGCAGCTGTCCCAAAGAGCGAGCTTTCGTGAGTGAATCCTTTCCCTAGCTTCCGGTAGCTGTCACGGGTCTTGACATGGTCTGCTACATCATTGAGAGCGAGCCTGATACGGACCGGCGAGGGATGCGCTTAGTGCGTCTAGGCGACTAGGTCTTCGAGGTCGAGTTCACGTAGTGTCTCGGGTGTAGGTCGTCCCTGTTCGTCCCAGCCCCAGAGTCTATAGTATTCTGAGAGCATCTTCTGGTAGTCCTGCTCAGGGACGACTTTGCCCTTCGGGTTGCCTTCAGGAAGAGGATCAAGGTATACTCGTGGTGGGGCCAAGTCGTTCTTTCTTGAGAATCCCTCTCGGATGTTGAATAGTCGAGTCATTGTCCAGATGCGCTTTCCCACTGTCTGGATGCTATCCTCAGTGTAGTCCGTCTCGCATGCCGAGTTCAGCAGACGAGCGATCAGACTTAGGTTTGCTGCCAGAAAGTCGCACATAGTTGCACTCCATTTGAGGCTCGTTCGGATCTGGTCCTTCTGTACAAGTTCCGCTTTGCCTTCGATCGTGAAGGGATCGATCTTCCCGAACGCATCGTAGCCGACTGGCCAGGCTCGGTTGTGATCTGCTCCTCTATCTGAGGTCGAATAGGCTAGCGCCATTCCGAATGATCCTCGGGGATCGTAGGCTGGGTATTCCTGTCCCTTGGCGTGCATCGCGTATCGCTCGGAGTTCCTTCCGATTCTCTTTGATGCTCCTGCAACGCCCTCCGCGAGTGTGCCTCCAATGCCTTTCCTCAAGGCGATCAGGCGCGGCAATGCTACTGCTACGTCTGAGTTTCCGAATCCTAGCTCTAGACCGCCGGTGTCTTTCGCGGTGATTATGCCTCTCTCGAAGAGCTCCATCGCCCAACCGCAGACGTTCCCTGCGGATATTGTGTCAAGGCCCAAGTCGGAGCATTCTTCGTTGAACTTCAGTATGACACGAATGTCGCCTATCCCCAAGTTTGATCCACACATGGCAAGTGTCTCGTACTCGGGGCCTTCGCCTTCAAGCCCTGCATACTTGCCATCTCTGACTCTGGTGACGTTGCGGCATCCAATGGCGCAGCTGAAGCACGTTGTCGTGTGCTTCACTAGAATCGTGTCGAACAACGCATCTGTGTTTATCTTATCAGCCTCAGGGAAGACGCCGGTCTGGAAATTCCTCGTCGGGAGGAGTCCTGCTCCCTGGCTCATGTTGACCACGGACGGCGTGCCTTCTTTGATGAGTGATTCCTCGTCTGGGTTCTCTTGAATCTCTTTCTTCACGATTTCTCTGACCATTTCGAGGAAGGCTGGTTCAGAGTTGATGCTGAGTGATTTCGCTTGTTTCGTTCCTCGTACGCAGATCGCTTTGAGGTTCTTTGATCCCATCACTGCGCCTGTTCCGCCTCTGCCGGCGAAATGGTGTTTGTCATACGCGACTGCTGCGTACCTCACCTTGTTCTCGCCGGCTGGCCCAATACAGCCCACTTTGGGGCCCTCGATGTAGCGTCTTGGATGCTCTCCGGACTCTTTGATGATCAGGTCGGTGGTTTCGAAGACACCTTTGCCCCAGAGGTGGCTTGCGTCTCTAAGCTCTGCTTGTCCATCTTTGACCCACAAGTATACGGGCTTGGCTGCTCGTCCGCCAACGATGACTCCGTCGAAACCGGCGAACTTCAGTTCTGCAGGGAAGTACCCGCCCGAATAGCTGTCACTCATAGTCCCGGTCAGGGGAGATTTTGTGATGCTTGCCAGACGGGACATTGTGGACGCAACGGTCCCCGTCAGAGGCCCCGTCATGAATATCACAACATTATCAGGGGAGAACGGATCCGTACCAGGCTTCACGAGATCGTACAGGTATCGGATGCCGAGACCCTTGCCTCCTATGAATTTCTGAACCCATTCAGTCTTGATCGGT
>JALHTB010000155.1 GCA_022865625.1 Candidatus Bathyarchaeota archaeon | reverse complement strand
TCAGGGTCGGCGTCAGCGACTACGTGCAGAGGACAGGAGGAGACGTGGCGTTCGTTGAACTCCTCAAACCAGGCTCAACTGTTGAAAGGCAGGCGGAATTTGGAACGCTGGAAACCGCGAAGACGACTGTTTCACTCCTCTCGCCCATGTCAGGAACGGTTGAGGAAGCCAATGGTAGACTTGGTGAGAAGCCCGAATTGGTCAACTCAGATCCATATGGAGAAGGATGGTTGGTCACCTTAGCGCCGCGGAACCTTGAGAATGACGTGAAGACGCTGATGAGTGCTGATGGATACTTCGAGCTGATGCTCAAGAAACTGGAGACCGAGCATAGGAAACTGGAGTCTAGGTGAAGTGAAGGCCGGGAAACGGAAGAAAGTAGTTCTAGTCCCATGTAGCGGGATCGGTAAGGCCCTCGGCAGTGTAAGCAGAGAAGCAACCTACGAGGTCGTCGAGAACCTCAGGAAGGGAGTCACAGACACCACTTGCCTTGCCCTCATCGTCAGAGGAGACGAAGAAACCCTAAAGCTCGTTAAGAACAACCGGTGCATCGCAGTTGACGGATGCCCGCTCCAATGTGCCGCCAAGAATGTCGAGCTTGCGGGCGGAGACCTGGCCGCCAGCTTCAGGGTCGTTGACACCCTCAGGGAAAACCGGAAACTGAAACCGAAGAGCGTCACTTTCCTGGATCATGACGGACAAGAGCTTGCCAATCTGCTCGCCGAGCAGGTGGCGCAGAAAGTGGATGAGCTACTGAAGAGGTGAGCCGTGATGGTGGATCTGCCGGAAAAGAAAGTCGGCATCATATCATGTAGCGGAGAAGGATGCGTAGAAGGAACAATCTCACGAGTAGCAACGCGCTTGGTGCTTGAGAGGCTAAAGCCCGAAGAGACTGTAACGATTTGCCTTCCCTTGTTTCTCGCCGGGGGCGGGGAAGAGAGAGCGTTCGCGAAATACTATCCGACTATTACGGTTGACGGCTGCGAGAAGCTATGCGCAAAGGTCGGCACCGAACGCTACAGCGGAAAACCCGCAGGATCAATAGTCGTCACGGACATGACAAAGAGTCCTAGATGCTCAAGGCCGCCCTCCCCCCGAAAACTGAACAGTGAGAGCCTAGCCTTGGCTGAGAAAGTGGCCGAAAGGATCGCGCAAGAAGTCGACAGAGTTTTGGAGCACTGGAGGTAGCGAAGTGCCCGTATACACAACCAAAGTCGTCTGGACGGGCGGACATGATGGCGAGTTGACATGCGGCAACGGTCCCAAGATGACTTTCTCGTCGCCACCTTCCTTGCAGGGGCACTCTGGCGTCATGACACCTGAGGACGCTTTCGTCGCAGCGTTGAACATGTGTTTCCACTTGATGTTCATTTGGGCCGCTGAGCGGTTGAAGATTCGGCTCGTTTCCTATGAGTGTGAGGCTGAAGGTAGAGTAGTTGATCTTCTGGATCGGACCTCAACATTCGAGCGTTTAGTGCTCAGACCCGTCATCAAGGTGAAAACCGACTCAGCAATGCGGGTGGGGAAGGCCTTGGAGTGGGCTCGGAAGTACAGTCTGATCGCAAACTCAATCAAGGCACCAGTTCTGATCGAACCCAAGATAGAGAGCGAACCGTGATCCGTCCTATCGAGAAATGGGCTATGTAGTAATCCGTCCCGACATCATTCGAGCTGTCGTTCTACCTCTTTCACCACATCCGAGAATATGTCCAAGCCTTTGTCTATGTGGTCACGCGTGATTACTAGCGGTGGCAGAAATCTGATGACGTTGGGCCAGTGTCCTGCCTTCCATACCAAGACTCCACGCTCAAGACATTTCGCCTGAACCTTCTTGACCAGTTCGATTGCGGGTTTCTTGGTTCGTCGGTCTTCAACGAATTCTGCTGCTACCATCATGCCTTTTCCTCTGACATCTCCGATTGTCTTGGTTTCTTGCTGCAGATCCTTCAGTCGCTTCAGCATGTAGGCGCCCTCTCTTGCGGATCGTTCCACTAGTCCTCTTTCTAGGGTGAAGTTGATTGCTGCGAGGCCTGCGACGCATGCAAGCACGTTTCCTCTGAACGTTCCCAGATGAGCCCCTGGATTCCAAGTGTCCAGTTCCTTTCTTACAACGCAGCCTGACAGGGGAAGCCCGATTCCACCGACAGCCTTTGCAATAGTCATGACGTCGGGTGTTACGTCATCGTACTCGCAGGCAAACATCTTTCCGGTTCTTCCGAAACCGGTTTGGATCTCATCCACAATTAGGAGAACCGAATTCTCGTTACTTATCTTCCGCAGTTGCTTCAGGTAGCCGTCAGGTGGTACGATGAACCCACCTTCACCTTGAATCGGCTCGACGATGATTGCCGCAGGATCTGTTAGGCCAGACTCAGGGTCATTGAACAAGTACTCCAGATATCGCACACAATGCATGTCACATTCTGGGTACTCCTTAGCGAACGCGCAGCGGTAGCAGTAAGCGTATGGTGCAAAGTGAATGTCCGGTAAGAGTGGCAGGAACCCCGTCCTGAAACCTTTCTTGGATGTGACCGAGAGCGCTCCACCTGTCATTCCATGGTAAGCGCCATGAAACGCAATGAACGCATGATGCTTCGTGTTGAATTTCGCAATCTTGAGCGCACCTTCTATGGCGTCGGATCCTGTGGGACCACCGAAGAGGACTCTTGAGTTGCCTTTGAGTCCGGCAGGAGCTATCTGTACCAGTTTCTCAATGAGTCGGATCCTCTCCAGAGTTGGAATATCAAGCGCATGAGTCAACTTGTCCAGCTGCCGCTTCACCGCTTCAACTACGTATGGGTTGGAGTGACCGACGTTGAGGACAGAGATGCCAGCCATGAAATCAACGTAGGTGTTCCCGTCAACATCCCTTAGAGTCGCGCCTTTTCCCGAGTCCCAAGCGGTCGGGATCACCGTTGGATAGTAGACGGCTCTACTGTCAATGTCCTTTTGTCTCTGAAGCAACTCTTTTGCTTTCGGGCCCGGTGGTTTCACGACGATCTTGGGAGCCTCCGGAAAACTCAGATCCGAGAATTCATCAGCTGTCCCCGACAAGACATCGCACCAGAGTCAGCTAGCGCCAAACTACTCTAAAGCTTGTTTGGAGAGGTG
>JALHTB010000154.1 GCA_022865625.1 Candidatus Bathyarchaeota archaeon | reverse complement strand
CGGCGGGTACGCTGTCAGGCCAATGGTTTGGCCTATGCTTCTACACTGGGATGGATGCAGGTGGAACCGCAACAACGGAATGCCCACCCAACAGAGGATCAGAGTGGAAGCATGAATCTCCCGACTTCAGTCGCGGAGAGAGTCAATTGTAACGTATCAGCGAATACTGGATGCTGCCCAGACCCTTCTCAAGTCTCTCTGCTGCGCCAAGTATGAAGAGAGGAATCGTCTCAACGAACTCGTCATCTGTCTTCTGCGGGGTGAGCGAATTGATGCCTTCCCTCATGCGCGATTCCAAGAGCTCATACTTTGGCCCCGGGCTCACCACTCCAACGTATCGGATTGCCTTGTCGAAGGAGAATATTCTATCAGCTAGCTCTTGCGGTCTCATACTGTCCGGCAAACCTCACGTGGAATATAAGCAGGGCTTAAGCATAAATCAGTACTTGACCACGTTAGGGCTTGGTAATGTGCGATGTTCAAGGCATCCATCAGTGACGCGCGGCTCTGGAAGAATCTCTTGGCTGCGATCTCGACGTTGATTGAGGAGGCGGACTTCAACGCCACTCCTGAGGGCATCAAGCTGAGATCAATGGATCCATCCCACGTGGCGATGGTCGACTTCGAATGGCAGAAGACTGCTTTCGAGGAATACGTCTGCGAGGAGCCCACGAAGATCAGGGTCAACATCGCCTCAATGTTGAAGCTTCTCAAACGAGTTGGCAGCGAAGAGGTCCTTGAGATGCTCTATGATGAGAAGACACGCAAGCTGAACCTCACACTCAAGGGCAAGATGATGCGGAAGTTCACAATGCCAACGCTTGATCCCGCCCAGGAAGAAGTGCCCACCCCAAAGATCACTTTCAATTCAAAAGTGAAGTTGACAGCCTCAATCTTCAGAGACATCATTGATGACGTACAAGCCGTCAGCGACAACGTCAGACTTGAAACCACACCTGAGAAACTCATCGCCGCCGCGACGACCGAACTCAGCAGCGCCCTCATTGAGCTTGACAAGGGAAGCGAGATGCTTCTTGAACTTGAGGTGAAGGAACCCTCGAAGGCAACCTTCAACCTGAACTATCTCTCAGAGATAACCAAGGCAGGCGCTTCAACCTCAGAGATCGTGACAGTCGAATTCTCCAGCAACATGCCGATCAGGCTTGAGTTTGACATACCTCAGCAAGGTCGACTCTCGTACTATCTGGCCCCCAGAATTGAGGCTGAATAGAACCACCTCTAAGACACAAGAGCAAGTCATTCATGTATGGATGCCAGTCGCCCAGCCGACTGGTGGGTCTGCTTGAAAACGGTCTTGACGAAGCTAGACCATGCAAAGTATCCGTTCACGAACGAGGCATCTGAATACGTCAAGAGCCTGAACATCGACCTCAACGATCTCACCGGCAAGGAATTCTCTTCTGTCTTGGATCTTGCCGAGAAGAGAATCGTCGATGCGTTGACTGCAGGAAAGATCGACGTGGAACTTCACGGTGATGTCGAGATACTTGCATACCCTGCAGCACTGATGTTGATCGCGTTGGCGGGGGATGAGAGGGCTCGGAGGAGATATGCGCTTGGTGAATCGAAGCGTGCCTACGAACTGCTGAGGCAGGAGCCCCCGGATCTACTCCTGCAGGTTGCTGAACATACCTTCGGCTGGAACGCTAGGATCACCAACCGAGAAATCGGGGAGACCCTGTACGAGTTCGGCACATCCTATCCAGACTACTTGAGAAACGCCGTGAAGATTCGTGATCCCGACTGGAAGCTCACTAACAGAGTTCTGGAACAAGGATACGTCTACTGTGACAGGGACGAGTTTGCTCGGCTACTGAAAGAGGAGGTCGAAGCGAGAGTACTCTCAAGAATCGTAGGCTACTACGGATCCGTCCCGGAAGCCATAGCCCCTCGAGTTGGGAGAATCAGAAGCCTAGTGCTCGCTAGAGCTCAGATGTATGGTGCAGAGGAGATGCCTAGAGTTGTATTGTCGGCCGCGATGCCTCCGTGCATGAAGGTTCTGCTTTCAAACATCTCTAGCGGGAAACACGTCCCTCACATCGGAAGATTCGCTCTGACATCATTCCTTAGCAACATCGGAGTCACCGACGGAGAGATCATCAAGATGTTCCACACACAAAGCGACTTCAGCGAGAGAATAGCTAGGTACCAGGTCGAGCACATCTCTGGTAGCAGAGGCGGCAAGAAGAAGTATACGCCTCCAAGCTGCAAGACGATGAAAACGCACGGACTATGCATCAACCCTGATGAGATATGCGCCCCGATCTCACACCCGCTTTCGTACTACAGAAAGAAGGCAAGAATGATCACTGCCGCAGCGAGAAGACAAAGACCGGTGCAGGCTTCCAAGCCTGTTACTCCCTAGACCTTGGGCTTGGGCCTTGGCCGAACCTGCTCACGATTGGTGATTCAAGTTGAAATCGCCTTCAACAAGATCCTTCTTGCTCGTCTTGCTTCTGGTCGTCCCGGTCGTGCAATCTGTCGCATTTGGTGACGCGAACCGTGTCTTGCCGTTCAGAGTTATCGATCCTTTTCTATCCATCAAAGGGCATTCATCGATGGACATCAGTTCGGACACAGTCACGACCATAGTCACGTCGCCAAATCCGCTGACTATGCCTCAGCGAATCATACTTGATTCGCTCGGCGCCATCACCGGGTCACTGGGCACAGTCACCACAGTCCGGGTGCCTTCAGTGTCCCTCGAGGAAATCGCAAGGCTCGATTTCGTCTCCGGGGTATTCCATCCCAGAAGTCTTCGTCCCACTTTGGATGTGAGCGCATCCGAAATCGGGGCGACCTTCGTCTGGCAGAACGTGACCGACTCACGGGACAGACCGGTTGATGGATCAGGAGTACTCATCGGAATAGTGGACACTGGAGTCGATCTTTCTCATCCCGACTTGAGGTTCCCGAATGGCACCTCCAAGGTCTTGTTCCTCTGGGACCAGACGATAACGGGGAAGCCACCGGAAGGTTTCAGTTACGGTATCGAATGCTCTTGGAGCCAGATCAACGCTGGAGAATGCCCTGAAAAGGATACTTACGGCCATGGAACACATGTGGCCTCCATCGCGGCAAGTTCCGGTCTTGCAACAGGCAAATACCAGGGAATCGCTCCTGGAGCAGCTCTCCTGATTGTGAAGAGCGGGGCACCGCTATGCGGCGGTGGAAGCTGGACATTCGACGAGAACTCCATCATTGATGGTCTGCTGTATCTCCTAGAGAAAGCCAGCGCCCGCAAGATGAGGCTGGTAGTGAACCTCAGCCTCGGAGGAAACATAGGTGGACACGACGACACAAGTCCACTTGAAATCGCTCTTGACTATCTCAACGAGCAGGGCGTCATCGTTGTAGTCTCATCTGGGAACGAGGCCGACAACCAAGGTCACGCAACAGGCCTCCTGAGCCATTCCAGCTCGACACGTGTCAACTGGGGCCTACTCGCGGAGGCTGGCAACGCAATTGTGGATGTATGGTACCCGAATGATAGAGAGATCTCTGCGACCCTCGTCACTCCATCAGGAGAACCAGTAAGAGGTCCAACATCCAGTGGCGGAACGGAAACCTCGGACGGCAGAGTCACAATCGCCTCGTCCACGAAAGCAAGAGGAAAGGAGCTGGTCATAGTGGTCCAGGCAGGGGGCACTCTGAAGACCTCTGGGTGGAGCGTGGTCCTGAGTGCAATTGACGATGATCCTTCTTTCAGGTGGGATGCCTGGGTTGACAGCGATAGTTGTGCATATCCGGCGGTGGCCTTTTCGAGCGGCGAGGGTTACACGATCGACCCAAACGGGACAATCTCGGTTCCAGCCACATCCAACGGCGCCATTGCTGTCGGCGCTTATGTATCGAGGAACTCCTGGACGAATCATCTAGGCAAAGAGGTTCTCGCAGGAGCCTATCATGTCGGAGAGATTGCTTCATTCAGTTCCCGAGGCCCGACGCGAGATGGCCGGACAAAACCAGAGATCTCCGCCCCCGGAATATTCATCTTGGCAGCACGTTCCCTAGACCTTCCCTCAAGTGACGACGATCCCGATCAGTACCACCGTGTCTTAGCCGGGACGAGTATGGCTGCGCCTCATGTTGCGGGCCTGATCGCCTTGATGCTGCAGTATCGCCCTGAGCTGACGGTAAAAGAAGTCAGGTCTCTCCTGATCGAGGGTGCATATCTAGACAATTTCACAGGACTCCCTGAGCTCAACAAGGGGTCGAATGTGTGGGGTTGGGGGAAGGCCGATGCAAGAACCGGGACGGCGTTCTTCAGAGTATCCACCATGTTGCCCCTGCTCCCTTCGATGTTCACCGCCAATCTGACCATAGACAGGCAACGTCGCGGGCTCAACGGGGGAGAGGTTATGACTCTGCGCTTCATGTCCGGTGATGCTCACACATTCCAAGTGAATGGGCAAACCTTCACTGCCAACGCGACACGGTACGTGATTACTGATAGAAGCGATGTCTTCTCCTCTAGCGGTGTGTTCAATCCTAATGTGCGGATTCAGTATCTGCTCTTGTTGGATTCGCCCCATGGAGCGACTGAAGGCCAAGGTTGGTACGACACAGGAAGCCATGCAATCTTCGTGGTGAACCCGCTGGAGACCTCGAGTGGGTTCAGTCAGATCCTAGGAGTCACTTACTCTTTTGATCATTGGGTTGACGAGCATGGGAACAAGGTGTCGTCAGGACCTCTCGTCATGGATTCGCCTCGCTCACTCAGGGCTGTCTGGAATAGTCGTCTGAGTGATTTGCGGCCGTTCTTGTTGGTCGGATTCGCCGCGGCCTTGGTGCTTATCTTAGGATTCAGGCGACGACGAGTGCAGAGACATCAAAGTACAGAACCAAACGAGTCTACGCTTGAGTGACTGCTTGCCTGATCTGGGAACAAGACATTTCTTTGAGCGTTGATAGTGGGCGCACAGACTGGGAGCTGATGCGAGACGGCCTTGGCTAGTCCTCAAGAAAGAGAGCGAATCAGCTACATCAAGCAGGCTTTCTTGCAGTACTACACCAAACAGGGCAAACGGATCAATCTCCCGTCGGAGTTTCGGGCTAGGGAATTCGCTTTTCTCGCATTCGGCGAGAAGTTCATGACACGGCACAAGGCCGTCGCGTCACACGATGAACTAATGAACACAATACGGGCGCTTGTGCCGTCAGACATCTACTATTCAACCGCCTACTATACCAGACCCGCAGAGGAGATGGAAATGAAGGGTTGGCTCGGATCTGACCTTGTCTTCGACGTTGATGCAGACCACATCGTAACTTCATGCAAGTCAAGCCATGACCTCTGGCGTTGCACAAGCTGTAGACACACCAAGCAAGGAAAGCCGCCAGTTCAATGCCCCAACTGTGGGAAGACGAAGTTTGAGGAGCGTGCTTGGTTCTGTGATCAATGCCTGAAGGCGGCTAAAGACGAGGTACTGAAGCTGGTTGATTTCCTAACGAAGGATTTCGGAATACCTGAGCAAGAGATGCACATCTTCTTTTCAGGTCACCGAGGCTATCACCTTCACGTAAGGACAGAGGAAGTTCGCAAACTTGACGAGTCACAGAGAAAGGAGATCGTCGACTACGTAATGGGTTTGGGGCTTGACGCATTCTATCAGGGCCTCTACAAGAAACCCCGCGACGCCATCGTAGGGCCACAGCGAGAAGATCCAGGTTGGCGCGGCCGCTTCGCGCGAGAAATCTACAGACTTGTCCTTGAGGGAACGGAAGACGAGTTGGTGGATATTGGGTTCCTACCCCGTCAAGCTCGAAGGATTATTCGCGACAGACCACAACTAGAGGAAGAATGGAAGGGCAAGATACTGTGGGGCGAGTTTGAGGATGCATTCCACATCAAGGACAACACATGGCGAGCCATAATTGAGAGAGCTGTCTCAAAGGGCGCGTTGCCGGCAGAGATTGATACTGTCGTGACGACGGACATCCATCGACTGATCCGTCTTCCCGAAACACTGAATGGTAAGACAGGCCTTCGTGCCATGGCCGTACCGAACCTGGACGCGTTTGATCCGTTCCAAGATCCAATAGCGTTTGAAGGAGAGACAACAGTTCGAGTGACCGAAGCCCCGGCCTTCAGAATGGGAAAGACCACTTATGGGCCGTACACCAATGAGCAGGTTACCCTCCCAGCCGAGGCTGCGATGCTCCTGATCTGCAAAGGCGTAGGTGGACCTGCACAAAAATGAACCGGGATGAACTCTACCGAATCTGGAAAATCGAGAAGAGCGAGAGGGCACTCCAAAAGCTTCCTCAGTCCTTCTACTCCGAAGTCAGCAGGCTACTGAACGATTCTAAAGCGTCCTGCGAAGCAACTGGACATGACCGAACACAGAAGTCCATCTCCGAGAAGGAATTCAAGATACTGCGACGATTAAGCACGGAAATCGCCGAGACACGCATGAAGAAAATTGTTGACGCAGTCTTGTCCCGGCAAGATGTTGCAGCTACCTTGCTTACGCAGCAGGAAGCAGAATTCGCAGAGCAGCTTGCGATACACATAGGTGACTACTACCGGTTCATCGACGGGCTAGTCCAAACCGGGCCAGTTTTACCCGAAAAGACCACGAGCGAGCCGGCCGAGACAAGGCTAGAGGTCGTGCGTTTCCTCTCGGATTTTCCAGCAATCATCGGAGTCGATCTGAAGACCTACGGCCCTTTCAAAGCAGAAGATATCGCTACACTGCCGGTTGAGAATGCCTCCGCACTGATCAGCCAAGGAGTTGTCAAGCAAGTTCGTTTCTCCGAAGGCATAGCCCCGGCTGTCTAGAAAGCATCGTATTACTCGAATCTGAGATTCGTGAACGACAGATAGAAGATCGCTCCATAATCAGGAGCGTCCTTGTTCGAAGTGAACTGCGGACTTTGGATCCTATGCCTAGCGTCTGGGTTTCTCTTTCTTGCCCTTAAGGAGCGCGTCGAGAGATACTCCGTTGCAGGCATAGACCTTGAACCGGATTCCCGGGATGTCGCCCATGCTCTTGCCCTCGGCGCCTCCGATACCTTCGATCCACACTTCGTCGTGTTCGTCGATGAAGTTGAGGGCGCCGTCGCCGGGCAGGAATGCTGTGATGACTTTGCCGTTCTTTATGAGCTGGACTCGCACACACTTGCGCACGGCACTGTTTGGTTGGCGGCATTCGACACCCACCTTCTCAAGAACTATCCCTCGGCCCTGAGGAGCTCCCTGAAGTGGGTCCGCCTTGTAGTCGAGGCCGAGCATGCGGCGCTTGTAGGGTGGATAGTGCCATCTGAAGCGTTTGCGCGTTCGCTTCAGTTTGCGGGCGCCAAGTAGGCCGCGCGATGACTTGCCCATTGTGACATCAGTATCCTAGGTTCGTCGTGCTAGACTCGGCTCCGACTTATATCTTGTACGCACCCAGCACTGCAAATACGAAGGCTTCAAAGCAGTACAGACCAAACATGGTCCGGATCACGCATGCGAAGGAAAACTCTCGACGACAGACCGGCAACAGGCAAGATCGACCGAGAGAACATGCTTCAGGTTCTCGAGGAGACCCCGGAAACCTACGAGCGAGCTTATACAGCTGCAATGAAATCAGATACTCTCCCACACGCACTTCCACGACCCACCTCTAACCTGGCATTGATCGGAATGGGCGGCTCTGCGATATCGGCAGACATACTGAAGGATTGGCTCTTCAGCTCTCAGATACCAATCGAGATTGTCAGAGGATCGCAACTGCCCGGGTCGATCACAGCCGAGACATGTGCTCTTGTCGCCAGCTACTCCGGGCAGACCGCAGAGACGTTGAGAGCCCTCAGAGAAGCCCGAGAGCGAAAGAGCAGAATCGCTTGCATCGCTTCAGGAGGAGAGTTGATCACTATCGGTCGAGAGAGTGGGCTGCCTCACGTTCAGGTGAGAAGCGGGTTACAGCCTCGAGAGGCGTTGCCCGATCTCTTGGCAGCTTCCATGGCTGTGCTCGTGAAGTGGGGAATCTGCAATGATGAAAGCGTTCTCGTCGAGTTGAGGACTGTTGGAGAGCAACTAGGAGTGCTCAGAAAGAAGATCGGATTCCAGCGGCCTCACGCTAGGAATCCTGCGAAGCAGCTAGCGGTTAAACTTCATGATACGATTCCTTTCATCTACACGGCCCAGCTGCTTGCTGCCGCTGGCAGGAGATTCAAGAATCAGCTCAATGAGAATTCAAAGGTGCTCGCCAAATTCGAAGCCCTTCCAGAGATGCTTCACAATGAGGTTCAGAGCTGGCAGATGTTGAGGGAGGACAGCTACGCTGATTGCGTGTCTTTTGTACTCTTGAGAGGTTGTGAAGCCAATGATGAGACGGAGAAGTTCGATCGGCTGGCGCCTTTGATACGCCAAGCTGGAAGCAGGAAAGTGCATGTGATATCGCTGAAGTTCCCAACTAGGCTCGCGACAGTTCTGGGAACGATCTACTTCTGCGACTACGTATCCTTCTACCTTGCAATATTGCGAGGCATCGACCCGACGCCGATTACTACGATTCAGACGCTGAAACGCTCAGCAAGAGCATCAGGTTCTTAGGCGCCATTCTGACAGGGTCCGTCAATCATATAGGCAAAAGCCTACTAGCAAGGTGCGGCCCTGATGCGTCTCTGTTGGCTAATACTCCAGAGGAATGATCAGGTTGTCGTATGAGGAACGTGCCAAGTCGATGGGTATCACAATCCCTAAGGCTGCAACTCCAGTAGGTGCATATCTGCTTGCTGTTCAGAGTGGAACACTGATCTTCACTGCAGGCCAAGGACCCGTGAAAGATGGCGTCCCCGCGTACAAAGGTAAGATCGGCCGTGATCTCACCGTTGAAGATGGATACGAAGCTGCCAAGTTGGCTGCGCTCAACTGTTTGGCTGCAGCGAAATCGGTTCTAGGTACTCTAGATCGCGTCGAACGCGTCGTCAAAGTGAACGGCTATGTCAACAGCGCTCCGGGTTTCACCGATCAACCGAAGGTCATGAATGGAGCTTCCGACGTTCTAGCCCAGATCTTCGGCGAGAATGGCCGCCATGCCAGGACATCAGTTGGCGTAAACGAGCTCCCGATGAACATCGCTGTAGAAGTGGAGCTCGTGTTGGCGTGCAAACCCTGATGGCTAGCTCGTCGAATCGAGTCCGAGAGAATCACTGCGGGGTCAGGGGTGGTTGTCTAGCCCCGCAGCTCGGGCAGAAGACCGCCAACGACACAAGTGTTGCTCCGCAGTTTTGACAGTACTTCATGCCTCGTGGAGCCCCAGAGGGCCGGGATGCTTCCGGCTGCGTAACTCTAGGGGTGAATGGAGCAGTTGAGGGTTCAGCAATCGGTGGAGATGGCACCTCGCGCGTCCTGTCTGCATAGATTAGGAACAGTAGAAGCGTGAAGAAACCTGAGAGCAGGGCGGAAATCACAGAGTTGATCATGTTCGTAGCTCCGAGAAGCAGCCCGAGCAGACGAGTACTGTTCATGTAGACCGCGGGAGTAGTCAGCTCTGAGTATGAGAAGCTCGGCCATATCAGTGATGCCGCCCACGAGACGACTATCCAAGCGAACGCAGAGATGCCCACATAGCCGATGATGGTTCCGAAGTTCCTCCGCACGAACCTGAAACTCGACTTGATCGATGCGATGATTCCTAGATCGTCCATTACGAGCGCCTGCATCCAAGGCAGAAGTAGGATGCCGAGAACGAGCTCAATCAGCCCAACTACTAGCAGAATCCCAATCAATCCCATGATGATCGGCGCAAGCAGACTGATCACAGTCGTTGGGACGAGTTCTTCAGGAGCGAGTAACCCGATATTGAGAGTCATAATTCCAGCGATCATGGCCCCTATTCCGGCCGCGATCGGTAAGATCACCAACATGCCAATCAGTACTCGGCCGCCGAGAATGCGAAGGAAATACTTCCTAGCCCCAACCCAGAGATCACCTAACTCTGTCTGCCCATCGATGACGACACATCTATTCATGTATGCCCACCCGGCGGTCACAAATGTGTCGACGAGAAAACCAGCGGCAAGAAGAATGATCCCACCGCCCGCGGCGGTCTTGATGACACCCCAAACGTCTCCTGTCAAGCCTAGTGCCATCATGAGTGGAAACAACGTCAAAGCGGCTACCGTGAACAGTGCGAGAGGGACAACAATCTGGATCACGATCGGCGGAACAAAGAGTATCAAGTTCTTCTTGATTTTCGCTGCAGACTGATTAATCAGCGATCCAAGGTCCATCTGGTGCCACAACTACTTGTTTCGTCAACCTCAGAGAAATCGGCATTTAAGTACGACTGCTAGCCGATCGTGAGACATCACATTCTGCGTTCGCTGTGGAAGCAACACGTCTAGGCGGTCTAACCCTGACTTGCCTTACCCCGCTTGTAATCTCCAGCATCATGATCAAATGGGATCTCGCGACCTTCGCAGAACGCAGCAAGGTTCTCTATGAGCCCTTTCCAGTAGAATGTGATCGAGTCTCGATCATCCTTGCTTTCGTATGCGTCAATGTGGTCGAAGACTAGGAGTGTGCTTTTTCCATTCCTCTTTTCCACGAGACTCCAGATTCCCAAGCCTAGGACTATGTTGCTGTATCGATGCACTATGGTGTGATTTGGTACCAGAGCGAGTATCTCGGCGCTTGGGTAGTTGTCGCCCACGAGTTTACCTCCGACTGTGAATTCCTCCATATGGCATCGAGGGTCGTACCAAGTTCTCAGGGCTTGCGTCTGCTGGAACGCTTTGTATGTCTTTGAGACAGGAGCCCTGATTTCTTTCTCCAGGTGTATCGAGCCAGTCATTCTCCCAACAGCCTGAACATTCACAGAGACTGTCCAATACGAATCATTCGCTTTACAGATTGGCATTGTACGGCGTGTCGGGTTTGGCTACTTTGCGATTGAGGTACACGATACATGTGTCACAATGATTGTTTTCAGAATTCGATTGTCCTCTCGTTGACCAGATTCACAGTTCGAAAATGCCTGCTGGAACTGTGAGGGGTTTCTTGCGAAGGGTCCTCTCGCGTCGATTTGATGACCTATGTCATGTTTAAATACGCCTCGGCTGGCAAGCCACCTCCGGTTACGACATTGCTACTGCCCGACGAGATCGCATCAAAGTCTGTGATTCCGGCCATCCGAGCAATGGTGGTCCGCAGACTCGTCGATAAGTATGGGATGACTCAACAGCAGGCAGCTCAGTTGCTTGGGATAACCCAACCTGCTGTGAGCAAGTACATGCACAAGAAGAGGGGGATCGCGATCAAGCTGGAAGGAGTCTCTCATGTCGACAAAGCAGCAAACAAGATCGCTGCTCTACTGGTCTCAGGGAAGGCTGGCCAGATACAAGTAATGGGCAAAATGAATGAAGTCTCAATACATGTCAGGAAGAACAGACTCATGTGCAGCCTTCACAGACGCCTGGAACCCGGGCTGAACCTCGGCGGCTGCCGGGTGTGCGAAGCCTGACCGAACTAGCCAGAAATCGAACTGTGAAATGGAATTCGAGGGGTACCCCAAAGTCACACGGGTGGGCTGGCGTTGACTATGTCCCGGAGAGAAGAAGAGAGCAGTGAAACATGGAATGGCTCAAACCCAAGATGCCTTGTATCGCAAGATTGCTCGGCGTAAGAAGTCTCGCATACGAACCCGAGGACCATACCGTAAGTCATCCGGAACTGACATAGCAGTTGCTGCATCATAGTGTATCTCGATTGCAGTTGCGGGATACAGAGAGAATTGCTGCCCACGATCCGTCAAGGGGTGTGCACATATAGAACTATGACGTACGTTATGCTCAAAGCGACCGTACACCCGGTTTATCTCTGAGGAGAAGGAGATGGCGCTGAACGTAAGCAGGATTCGAGCAGATTTCCCAATTCTGAAGAGAAAGATAGACGGCAAACCGCTCGTCTACTTGGACAGTGCTGCGACCTCTCAAAAACCAGAATCTGTCATCAAGGCAATCGAACGGTACTACAGCGAGTACAACGCAAACGTTCACAGAAGTGTCCATCGTCTGAGCGAAGAGGCAACGATTGCCTTTGAGCAATCGAGGGAGAAATTCGCGCACTTCATCGGTGTGAAGACTGCCAGAGAGATAGTCTTCGTGCGAAACACAACAGAGGCTCTTAACCTCGTCGCATTCAGTTGGGCGAGAGCCAACCTCAGGCCCGGGGATCGAATCCTCCTGACGGAGATGGAACATCACAGCAACATTGTTCCGTGGCAGATGCTCGCAAAGGAGAAAGGCGTCAAACTCGACTTCGTCAGGATCAACGACGACGGATTGCTGGACTTGGAGAGCTTTCGAGAACTGATCAAGAAGAGGCCAAAAGTCCTCAGCCTAGCTCATGTCTCCAATGCATTGGGCACGATCAATCCGGTGAAGCAGATGGCGCAGGAGGCTCACAGCGCCGGCGCGACTGTAGTAGTGGACGCTGCGCAATCCGTTCCTCACATGCCAGTCGATGTTGCAGACTTGGAGTGTGATTTCATGGCTGTCTCGGGCCACAAGATGCTAGCGCCTACTGGGATAGGGATGCTCTACGGGAGATATGACCTCCTAGAGCACATGGAGCCCTTCATGGGCGGCGGAGAAATGATCAAAGAAGTCCATCTACGAGATGCCAGCTGGAACGATCCACCATGGAAGTTTGAGGCGGGGACTCCAAACATTGAGGGTGTCATTGGTCTCGGAGCCGCGGTCGATTACTTATCAAACCTGGGAATGCGAAACGTAAGACAACACGAGAAAGGTCTCACAAAATACGCCCTAGGGAAGATGGAAGATGTGAAAGGCCTAGTTGTGTACGGCACTCGAGATGTTGAGAAACGTGGGGCGGCAATCGCGTTCAATCTTGGGGACATTCACGCTCACGACCTTGCAACGATCCTTGACACTCAAGGTATAGCGATAAGATCTGGACACCAATGCGCACAACCATTGATGGAACGACTCAAGGTGGCGGCCACCTCTCGAGCCAGCTTCTATATCTACAACACAAGACGGGAAGTCGACATCCTGATCAGGGCTCTTGAGACCGCTAGGAAGATGTTCAGGGTATGAGTACAGACATCTACAAGGAAGCGATCCTTGATCACTTCAGGCACCCTAGAAACTACGGGGATCTGCCCGACGCGAATGCCCGAGCCAGAGAAGCCAACGTTCTGTGCGGCGACGTAATCGAGATGCAGTTGAAGCTCAGCGGAGACAGGATCGATGATCTGAGATTCCGAGGACAAGGATGTGCGGTGAGCATCGCGTCCACTTCTATGCTCACAGAACTTGTCAAGGGGAAAGAAGTCTCCGAGATCAAGAAGCTTGGAAAGAAAGACATCATTAGGCTTCTTCGATCAGATCCCGGACCAACACGGATTGAGTGTGCCCTCCTCGGGCTGAAGGTCTTGAAGATGGCAGTCCATGCTCACTTAGGCATCAAGATGCCCGAAGAACCTGAAGCGACGTAATCAGACCGGCTATCATAGTTCGGGCTAGCGGTACCGGTTGGGTCGAAGAAGCTGTTCGTGGGAATCGCGGGGCAGTCTCTGCACCTCAGGCGCGATGTTGCATTGAAGATCAACAATCAAGCCGCATAAGCCTTATTAGCGCCCCATCTTGTGCTAAGGGGGAGTTTCGCTAAGGTTCCTATTTCTCGGGGCCTAAAGAGCGTTTGGATATCGGAGAGAGACGATCACTTGAAGGAAGAGGAGAAGAAGAAGCCGATAGACGTTTTTCATCATCAATTGGTACCGAAACATGAGATTGTGCCAAGGCGCGAGGCAGAAGAACTGCTCGAACGCTTGCATATCAAAGCACACCAGCTACCCTACCTCAGGGCTGATGACCCTGCGGCGAAGCAGATAGGCGCAAAACCTTGGGACGTCGTGAAGGTCACCCGTCACAGTCCTACTGCGGGTGTAGTTGTGGTTTATCGGTACGTTATCGAGAGCTCGGCCGGAGGAAGTAAACCTGACCAGCCACGTTGAACCCCAGATGTGGGGACTAATCAAGGAGTTCTTCAGAGAGAAGGGACTCGTCAGGCAGCACATTGACTCCTACAACGAATTCATCGACATCGGTCTGCAGTCCATCATTGACGAAGTTAGCTCAATCCCCATCGAGATCGAAGAGTATCCACTGAAGATCAAACTTGGGAAGATTGAGATTGGCACGCCAAGAGTGACCGAGGTCGACGGTTCCGAAAGACCAGTGTACCCGACAGAAGCGCGGGTGAGGAACCTTACCTATGCTGCGCCACTGCATCTGGAGATGACGCCAGTAATTGGAGAGCGTGAAGGTCAGACGGAGATTGTCTACATTGGCGATTTCCCTGTTATGCTTAGGTCGAAGATATGCCCGCTTTCAAGGCTGACTCCTGATGAGATGATCAGCATTGGCGAGGACCCGATCGATCCAGGTGGATATTTCATTGTTAATGGTGCGGAGCGAGTTGTGGTTGCGCTCGAAGACCTCGCCGCAAACAAGATCCTGGTCGATGTAGAGAAGACAGGTGTTAATCCGGTTTACAAGGCGAAGATCTTCTCAACGACTCTAGGCTTCCGGGCACGAACAGAGGTGACTCTGAAAGCCGACGGGTCGATCTACGTGACGGTCCCCGGCGTTCCGGCTGAGATACCTTTTGTTGCGTTGATTAAGGCACTTGGCATTCAGGAAGACCTGAAGATTGCCGAACTCGTCTCTGAGGACGAGATGATTCAGAACCAGCTGGACGGTTCATTCGAGAAGTCGCAGGGCGTCCTATCCGTGAAGGATGCGCTCCTCTACGTTGGAAACCGGCTTGCCCCCGGGCAGGTTGAAGACTACAGAGCCAAGAAAGCTGAGACTGTTCTTGACCGGAACTTTCTACCCCACATCGGACGGACACCTGCCGAGAGGAAAGAAAAGGCCTTTTTCCTCGCAGAGATCGCGACGAGAATCATTGAGCTGAAGCTAGGCAGAAGAAGCCCGGACGACAAAGATCACTACGCGAACAAACGACTCAAACTGGCAGGAACGCTGGTTGGCGACCTCTTCAGGATCTCATTCCGAAATCTCATTCGTGACCTCAAGTACCAGCTCGAACGAATCACAATCAGAAGACATCAAGAACTTTCGATTACCAACGCAATCAGGCCAGGCATAATCACAGATCGAATTCAACACGCAATAGCTACCGGTAATTGGGTTAGAGGAAGAGTCGGAGTGACTCAGCTCCTAGACCGCACGAACTATTCCTCGACCCTGAGCCACCTGAGGCGCCTTCAGTCCCCGTTGAGCAGAAGCCAACCCAACTTGGAAGCAAGAGATCTGCACCCAACTCACTGGGGCAGACTCTGCCCGAACGAAACCCCTGAAGGGTCAAACTGCGGCCTCGTGAAGAACTTGGCTTTATCCTCCACGTTGTCCATTGGAGTCGATTCGAAAGAGTTCGTCATGAGAGTACGCCGAATGGGGATCATCTCGATTGAGGAAGCGGACAGCAAGGTTGTGAGCTCCGGCGCCAAAGTGATCGTTGACGGGCTCGTTGCCGGGATTGCACGGGCGCCTAATGAGCTCGTGGGAGAGCTGATACGCATGCGCAGGGCCGGAGAGATCAGCTCCGAGGTAAATGCAGCCTATTTCCCGCCCGAAGGAGAGAATGGGCGAGGGTGCGTTTATGTCAACTGCGACGGGGGTAGAGTTCGAAGACCTCTCATCATAGTGGAAGGCGGAGTCCCCAAGCTGACCCGTGAGCAGATCGAAGCGGTCCAGAGAGGCGAGATGCGATGGGAGGAACTCGTTGAGAAGGGAATCATCGAATACATAGACTCAGACGAAGAGGAGAGCGCGCTCGTCGCTCTTGACGTTTCGAAGATCTCAAAGGACACTACACATCTGGAGCTTACTTCCTACACGATGCTGGGCATTTGTGCTTCAATCATTCCATATTCGGAGCATAACCAGTCACCGAGGAACGCGTACGAGTCCGCGATGGTGAAGCAAGCACTGGGCATCTCATGCACCAACTTCTTCAACCGAGTCGATTCGAGAGCGCATCTTCTGCACTATCCGCAGATGCCGATCGTCGGAACCAAACCTATGGAGATCATAAACTTCAACGACAGGCCAGCAGGCCAGAATTGTGTGCTCGCCGTTCTCTCGTTCCAAGGCTACAACATGGAAGACGCCATCGTCTTTAACCGGTCATCGGTCGACCGAGGACTTGCACGCTCTACGTTCTTCCGCATCTACGAAGGCGAATGCAGACAATACCTCGGAGGACTCCGGGACAAATTCGAGATCCCTGAACCAGGAACCAGAGGATACAGAGGCGATAGATACTATCGCCTTCTTGAGGAAGACGGCATCATCTCAACCGAAGCGGATGTCGCTGGCAACACGGTTCTCGTTGGCAGAACAAGCCCGCCAAGATTCCTCGAAGAGTACCGCGAATTCGAGGTCAAGGGCCCAACCAAACGTGATTCATCCGTCGGAATGCGCCCCTCAGAAGTTGGAGTCGTCGACACGATCTTCGTCACGGAATCCATCGAAGGTAGCAAGCTCGTCAAGGTGAAGGTCAGAGACACACGCATTCCTGAGCTTGGCGACAAGTTCGCGTCAAGGCACGGGCAGAAAGGAGTCATCGGTCTCCTTGTGCCTCAACAGGACATGCCCTTCACCCAGGATGGCGTAGTTCCCGACGTTATCATCAACCCTCATGCGTTCCCATCACGAATGACAATAGGGCAGTTCGTTGAGTCATTGGCTGGAAAGGTTGGGGCACTCAGAGGAGAGCCAGTTGACGGGACACCGTTCAGCAATGAACGTCCAGAACAGCTTCGAGATGCGTTGCTCAAGCTTGGCTTTGCCCACAGTGGAAGTGAAGTTTTCTACAACGGGATCGATGGAAAACGATTCATGGCAGACGTCTTCGTCGGCGTTGTCTACTATCAGAAGCTGCACCACATGGTTGCTGACAAGATGCACGCCAGAGCCCGCGGCCAAGTGCAGATGTTGACTAGACAACCAACTGAAGGAAGAGCTCGTGGCGGAGGCCTGAGATTTGGTGAGATGGAGCGTGACTGCCTAATCGGACACGGAGCATCTGCGCTACTAAGGGATCGTCTTCTTGAGGAATCCGACAAGTACACCGTGAATGTCTGCGAGGTATGTGGTCTGCTCGCCTATCACGATATCAAACAGAACAAGTCCGTGTGCAGAATCTGCGGCGAACGAGCCGTGATCTCACCTGTCGCGCTGTCCTATGCCTTCAAACTTCTTATCCAGGAGTTGATGGCGCTCGGGGTAGCTGCTCGACTCAACATCTCGGAGCGTGCATGAGATGGCGATGATTGAAGAAGCAACCAAAGTGATCGAGAGCATCAAATTCACATTGCTGTCCCCGAATGAGATACGACGACTGTCAGCCGTTGAAGTCCAGGCGGCAGATACGTACGACGAAGACGGAGTCCCTATCGTCTCCGGCCTTATGGACGGAAGATTAGGAACACTCGAGCCTAGGCAGAAGTGCAAGACATGTGGAAACACTGCAATAAGCTGCCCAGGACACTCCGGCCACATAGAACTTGCCGAGCCTGCGGTTCACGTTGCATTCGCCAAGCTCATACACAAGATGCTCTCCGTAACTTGCCGCAACTGCGGCAGGATCCTCATGTCAAATGAGAAGATCGAGAGCTACAATGCGAAGATAGCGGAAGAGAAGAAGCGTCTCAACGAAGTGCCTACGACGTTCTTCGACGGAATAATGAAGGAAGCAAAGAAGGTACAAGAATGCCCACACTGTGGGACGCGTCAACACACTATCGAACATCAGAAACCGACCACATTCATAGATGAGACCGGCGCTCGTCTTACGCCCAGCGCAATCAGGGAGATGCTTGAGCGTATTCCTGACGATGATCTTCGCATTCTCGGAATGGATCCAGCTGCTGCAAGACCCGAATGGATGGTCCTCCAAGTCCTTCCTGTGCCACCTGTGACAGTGCGACCTTCCATCACGCTCGAGTCTGGTATCAGATCAGAAGACGATCTGACTCACAAGCTCGTCGACATAATACGGATCAATCAAAAACTCCAGGAAGCGCTCGAATCCGGCGTTCCGGTCAACATCATCCAAGAATTGCATGACCTTCTCCAGTATCACGTCACGACGTACTTCGATAACGAGGTCTCCGGCTTGCCACCTGCTCGGCATAGGTCCGGAAGAGCGCTCAGAACTATCAGTCAACGCCTCAAAGGCAAAGAAGGCCGGTTCCGAGGCAACCTGTCTGGAAAGCGTGTTGACTTCTCAGCGAGAACCGTGATCTCTCCTGACCCCAACCTTGACATCAGCGAAGTTGGGGTGCCAGTCGACATCGCGGCACGACTGACGATCCCGGAACGCGTGACACAATGGAACATCGAAGAGATGCGAAGGCTCATCCGGAACGGACCAGACCAGTACCCTGGCGCCCTCTACATCGTTCGCCCTGACCAGAGACGAGTTAGACTCGAGTTCGTGACAGAGCGAGACAGCCTTGCAGATGCGGTCGAATCAGGCTTCGTTGTTGAACGCCACATCAGAGACGGCGACATCGTTCTTTTCAACAGGCAACCATCGCTTCACAGAATGTCAATTATGGCTCACACTGTCAGAGTCCTACCTTACAAGACATTCAGACTCAACCCGTGTGTGTGCCCACCATACAACGCCGACTTCGATGGCGACGAAATGAACCTGCACGTCCCACAGGGCGAGGAGGCACGAACAGAAGCTAGACTACTGATGCAGGTTCAAGATCAGATACTGTCACCACGCTATGGGGGACCAATCATCGGCGCGAAAACCGACCTTCTCACTGCCGCGTATCTTCTCACCCGCAAGTCGACAGTCCTCACAAAAGACGAAGTATGTAGACTCATAGTGGCCGCCGGCTACACCGGTGAACTCCCCGAACCCGCAACGAAACATCCCGTCGAGCTGTGGACTGGCAAGCAGATCTTCAGCCTCTTCCTACCGCACGGTTTCAGCTTCACCGCAAAATCCAGCATGAAGTCAAAAGATGACAAGGAACACGTGATAATACGCAATGGAAAACTCGAAGAGGGCGTCATCGACAAAAACTCCATTGGCGCCGAACGCTCCGAGACCCTCTTCCATCGAATCGTGAAAGATCAAGGATCTGAAACCGGACGACAATTCCTCAATCACATCGCCAAGCTTCTCGATCGTTTCGTGCTGATGAAGGGATTCTCTTATTCAATCAAGGAGCTTGATGTATCTCCCGGCGTAAAAGACAAAATAGACAAGGTCATCCGGAAAGCTGAGGACCGCGTCTACGCGCTCATTCAGAGTTACAACCAGAGAACCCTTGAGCGGCTTCCGGGCCAATCTCTGGCAGAATCTCTCGAGATCCGGATAATGGACGAACTGTCCAAGGCGCGAGACATTGCAGGCGAGTACGCAGACGAATACTTGGACGAAAAGAACAGTGGCGTGATCATGACGAGAACAGGAGCCCGCGGCTCCTCACTGAATGTCGCCCAGATGATAGCATGCGTCGGCCAGCAATCTATTCGCGGCCAAAGAATTCGTAGAGGCTACAGAGACCGCGTGCTGTCCTTCTTTAAGCCTGGGGACGCAGGACCTGAAGCAAGAGGTTTCGTTTACTCCTCATATCGAGACGGCCTCACCCCGATCGAGTTCTTCTTCCACGCGATGGGAGGACGCGAAGGGCTTGTTGACACGGCGGTTCGAACACAGCAGAGTGGATACATGCAGAGACGGCTGATCAACGCACTTGAGCATCTCAGGGTCGAATATGACTCCACTGTGCGAGACTCTCGGGGAGACATCATCCAGTTCAGATACGGTGAAGACGGTGTCGACACAGCGAAGAGTGACCACGGTAAGGCGGTCAACTCAGAACGCCTGATCGAACGTGTCAGACTCGCGACAGAGAAGGGCGCCAAAGCAAGCAGCAAGTACATCGATAAAAAGGTACACGAAGTCTTGGATCGGCTTTCACCTCTCCTAGCAGATGAATTGAAGCGAAACCTGCTGAAGGCGAAGTTGTCACGGCGCGGTGTCGATGAGACTGTTCGACAGGCTGTGGAGAACTACGGCAGATCGCTGATTGAGCCAGGAGAAGCCGCCGGAATTGTCTCAGCTCAGTCAATCGGCGAGCCGGGCACGCAGATGACGCTGAGAACTTTCCACTTCGCTGGAGTAAGAGAACAAAACGTCACACTTGGCCTCCCAAGGCTGATAGAGATCGTGGACGCAAGAAAGGTTCCATCAACACCGACGATGACGGTATTCCTGGACGAGAAGCGTAGAACCAGCAAAGAGAAGGCCGAGGAGGTTGCGACTCTGCTTACACATACAACACTTGGAGACATCTCCTCCAGTATCGAGTCAGACATCACCAGAATGAAGATCACTGTCAAACTCGACACAAGAGCCATGCGAGAGAAGTCCGTTACAATGCGAGACATCAAAGCAGCAATTCAGGTTCATCATGCAGACGTAGAGATCGAGAAGGACGAGATTGAAATCACGACCCATGAAATGGACATCCCGCAATTCCGACGCCTCGAATCCCGCATCTCCGTAATGCATGTGAAAGGTATCCCTGCAGTGAGACGCGCGCTAGTGATGGAAGAGAACAATGAGTGGATCATCAGAACGGAAGGCTCAAACCTAGAGCTGGCCCTGCCCACGCTAGGGGTGGATCCAACAAGAACCATATCCAACAACATGCACGAGGTAGCAGCTGTGCTTGGAATAGAGGCTGCGCGTAACGTGATAATCAAGGAGGCGAAGGGGGTCCTCGAAGAGCAAGGCCTCGATGTCGACATCAGGCACGTGATGCTTGTTGCGGACGCGATGACAGCATCAGGAGAAGTCCTTCAAGTCGGCAGACACGGCGTCAGTGGTGAGAAGGCCAGCACTCTGGCGAAGGCAGCCTTCGAGATCACGATTCCTACGATTGTTGACGCCGCAGTTCGTGGGACGAAGGACCACCTACGCGGGGTCGCGGAGAACGTTATTGTTGGGCAGCAAGTACCTATGGGCACAGGTCTGATTGAAGTGTTCATGGCGATGTCGGAGAGGAGGGAGAAGTAATGGACGTGAACAAGCAGATCAGCATGGTTGTGAAAACCGGCAAAGTAGAATTGGGCTGCAAGGAAGCAACAGACGCCGTAAAGACAGCAAAAGCTCGCCTGATCATCATCGCATCGAATTGCCCGGAACCACACAAATCGAACATACTCTACAATGCGAAACTCTCAGAGGTTCCTGTCTACGTCTACTCTGGCACAAGCGTAGATCTTGGTACTGCATGCGAGAGACGATTTTTGGTCGCAGCTATCACTGTAAAAGAACCTGGGGACTCTGAGATTCTAAAGCTGGCTGAAAAGTAACGATGTCAGCGTCGAAGATCCGGCTCGGGAGCGATGAGATGCGCTACATCGCTCTATTCGAAAGCATCACAGGCGCAACAGCAAACGACTGTATCATCGACCCGTCAGGAGACCGAATCATATTCATTGCAAAGCCGGGCCAGATGGGGCTAGCGATAGGAAAGGCAGGCAAGAACATCAACGCGCTCCGGCGCATGACCGGCAAACCGGTTGAGGTCGTCGAGGGATCAGAGAACGTGGAAGGCTTGATCAAGAACTCACTCGCACCCGCAAAGATCAAGGAGATACGCGTCACAGAGCGTCCCGACAGGAAAATCGT
>JALHTB010000153.1 GCA_022865625.1 Candidatus Bathyarchaeota archaeon | reverse complement strand
TTCTTTCTCTGCGTCAGCGATTCTTCTCTCAACGATGAGTCGAATGTACTTGTCTATCGCGGCTTCAGGTAATGCTTCAGCCACCTATCTTCTCCTCTTGACCTCGTCCTCTTCAGCGATGTCTTTTATTCCTTCCTCGGTGATCTTGAAGATCCGTTCACCCTCAGGCAGGTACGGACTTGACACAAGCCGCGCGATCCTGACAGGACCGCCCGTTGCACGTCTCAAGAAGATCCTGGTATGGCTGGTGTGGGAAACGATGTGGCCTCCGACTGCTTCGACACCTGAG
Source organism: Candidatus Bathyarchaeota archaeon (assembly GCA_022865625.1). The sequence continues at coordinate 2,507 of JALHTB010000153.1, read as the reverse complement.
CCAAAGAAAGCGTCGGGCTTCGACATGACTTGATTTGTAACAACCGCAACTGCGTTGAATGCTCGTGCAAGTCTCACAAGTCGGTGCATGTGACTGTTGAGCTTCTGCTGTCGTTCGGCAAGCATCTCGCGTCCGAGATACTCGCTGCGGAAGTGTCCCGTCAGAGAGTCTACGATAATGAGTTTGATGTTGTTCTCCTGGATGACTTTGTCCGCTTTCTCGAGAATCAGTATCTGATGATCTGAGTTGAAAGCTTCGGAGTAGATTATGTTCTTCCCAACCGTCTCTGGGTCGAGGCCCAAAGGGCCAGACATCCTGACGATCCACTCTGGTCTGAAAGTATTCTCCGTATCAACATACAGTGCACCGCCATTGAGTCCGCCCTGCTCAATGGGCAATTGGGCGTTGACAGCGAGCTGGTGGCAAAGTATACTCTTGCCGACCCCATACTCCCCGTAGAACTCCGTGATAGTCTGGCTCTCAAGGCCGCCTCCCACAAGCTCGTCCAACTGCTTGCTGCCCATGGAAACTCGGAGAACATTCTGACGCATCTTCATCAGTTCGTCTGCACGGACGAAACTCATGGCGATGGTGTTTCGCGCTTCTGTGATGATCTTTGCCGCCGGCTTCTCCCCGACTCCAGCCTGAGTGAGTTCCTTCACGGTTGCTGTCGCGAGCGATTCAACCGTGTGAAATCCAAGTTCCTTCAACTTCTCGGCGGTGGCGGGACCTATGCCGGGGATGTCCTCGATGAACTCGTATCTTTTCTTTGATTCAGTCGTCGATTTCTCTTCCCGCTCGGACAAGGGTTTCCCACCAGACCCCTACAGCCACGCGCGTGGCATGCACGCGCGTCAACTGCGAGGTTCCACAATCCCAGACAACACTTACGCCCATAGCTGACGACCGCGCATTATTTCAAACTTCACTGCGACAGACTCGATGCCAACGGCGAATATAGCTCAGAGAGACGAATGAAACTGGAGCTTGTGCGGGCCGTTTGCAGCAATAAGACACCACAGAACCAGGGGTTCTGGGCAGATTCGTGCCCTACGGTGAGGCTCAGGCTATCCTAGTTGTGCATGACGTGGCGACAGCGTTGCCATGATTGCTCTAAAGGGTCAGCACAATCCGGACAGGTACGTTTGCCCAGTGACCGGAGACATGACTTTGGCGGCAGTCGGAAGTCAAGGCGCGTGTCGCCCATCCGGGCAGAGCTAGACCCACAGCTTGACGGTTTTAAGAGGCCAGTTCCTCAAAGCATTCTTGGGTGGCCACAATTGCCCCAGGTCGAGTCGAAAGTGGTCCCGCTTGTATCGCCACAGTTGACTGATTGCCGAGACCTAATCAACGATGCACTAGGCAAGCAGAAGATGCTAGTCATAGTAGGGAACTGTACGGTGAATTACGAAGGCAGAGCGGCGTCGAAACTCACTTGGGGCGAGCGAGTACTGATCATCAAGACTGATGGCTCCGTACTGATTCACCGGCGATCAGGCTACGAACCTGTAAACTGGCAACCTCCAAAATGCCAATTCCGCGTCACTCTGGAAGAGGGGAAGCTTCTCAGTATCGTGGCAACTCGTCGCAAACCAAGAGAATCCCTCAGACTCCTCTTCGATGACATAACCGTGGCATTGGCTCTGACCCTTGCAGACGAAGGAGAGTTCGCCATGCACGTCACGGAGGAGCAGATGAAACAGGCGATTATTGTTGAACCATCCCTAGTGGAGGCCGGGCTGAAGCTGATATCCGAAGAGAGGAAGATGGGCGATTCGGGTTTCACAGATGTCTATGCGGAAGATTCCCAGGGGCGACTTGTAGTGGTCGAGATAAAACGCAACGCTGCGACGCGTGACGCGGCGCTCCAACTGAACCGCTATGTGGAGACTCTGAGAAAGAGGGTGAATCGTCCAGTCAGAGGAATTCTCGCGGCTCCAGATTTGAAGCCGGGAACATCGACCCTGCTTGCAAAGCTTGGATACGATTTCAAAGCAGTCTCGCCTGAGAAATGCTTCCAGATTCTGAAGCCAAGAACTGACACTCGTCTGAGCGAGTTCCTTCAATGACTAGAAACAATGTGTAGATCACCAAGGGGAACCGAAGGCTCTATTCGCGACAGGCGTGAAGTCACTCAGATCTGGGTTGGGGACTCGGATGTCTACGAAAGATGTGTCAGCACGGGTCAAGCTGGAGGCGCTTGCGCAAGCTCTTGCAGACCGTCAGGAGCCCTTACCATCTGACTCAAAGAAAGCTCAAGGAGCGGTGGCAGTCTTCCTGAAAGAAGAGGCGGATGATCTTTGGTTTCTGATGATTCGAAGGAGCGAGAGACCCCATGATCCATGGTCCGGCCAGATGGGCTTCCCGGGCGGACACGCAGAGGCTCAAGACCGTACCCTCTTTGACACAGTTGCTAGAGAGGCCATTGAAGAAGTCGGGATCGATATCCGCAACCAGAAGTTCCTTGGATGTCTACCGAATGTGCAACCAAGGAATGCGCCGATGAT
>JALHTB010000152.1 GCA_022865625.1 Candidatus Bathyarchaeota archaeon | reverse complement strand
TCTTGCGCCGAGGGCTGCGGCTATGTAGATGTCAGCTCCAATAATCGAGCCAACAACAAGATTCGTCACGTCGAAAGTGCTCAGCCGCCGTGCCAAGCTCACTTTCTTGGTCAAATCCGTCCACTCGACGCACTTCGGGAGGCTTCTGGCTAATCATCAACCGCTACTAAAACCTTGGATCTTCAGTACGCAACGGAAGAACCCTCACGCGCTCGCACGACAGCAGGCTAGATACTCGTGGGGATCTTGGTGCGCGACAATGAGACGACTGACGGACAGACGTTCCTCGAGTTCTGAGGTTCGACGTATTCTGACTAGTCTCAAAATGAAGCCGGAAGCAGTACGATCGGCGGATTGCTGCCTTGCTGGTTCGAATACTTGGTCATTTCGTCCACGGAATCATCCTGTACAGTCTTTGTGCTACCGTATCTAGGATCTCACTATGTCTTTTCTCATCTTCTGCCAGATGTTGAAGTAGCATTCGCACTGCTTCGTCGTCCGTCTTGCTCATTTCCTTCTGTATGTGAGATATCATGGATTTGCCTAGGGACATGTGGTTCTCTATCTCTCTCTTCACTATGATGGGATCAGCGAACCCACTGAACGCTTGCTGCCAGAGGGTCTTCGAAGACTGAGCGCCATTCAGCGTCTCAAGGACAGCCTCTAGAATCATTGCGTGTTTCTGTGAGTCGCATCTCATCTCTGCGAGCAGGAGTCTTGCTGCGCCAGTACCAACTTTTTGCTCTGTTTCTGCGAGCCTTGCTGCGCTTTCTTTCTCAATTTCGGCCTGCGCCCGTATGAGCTCGACCCACTCTCTCCGCGATTCCACTGAGAATCACTGTTTGTACAGACTTGGCTGGCTTGTCTAAAGTCTAGTTCTAGTGTACTGTCAGGAAGGACTACGCTTGGGTTGTACGCGAGGAAGGTCTTGCGTTCAAATCCCTTACGCACGTAAAGTGTTCTCTCTGCCGCGACCGGACCCGACGTTGGACTATCGTTTGGTGAGTAGTTCTTGGGATCTGCCGATTGCCTTTTCTGGCAAGTTCTCGAAGAACATACGCTGATCTGGCAAGCGGGTTGTCATGACGAAAGACCAAGCATCGGTGAAAGGCTCGAGGGATGACCTCAAGCCAACATTAGGTCTCTTCGATGCCACTGCCATAGGCGTAGGCGCCATTATCGGCGGTGGAATCTTCGTCGTCACCGGAATAGTTGCTGGCCTAGCGGGCCCTGCTCTCGTGGTTTCGATAGCGGTTGCGGCGGGTATTGCTCTGCTCACCGCGCTGAGCTTTGTGGAGCTGACTTCTTGGTTACCTGTAGAAGGGAGTGTCTACGAGTTTGCCCGCAGGCTCATCTCACCCTCTGCCGGTTTCCTGTCTGGCTGGATGTGGGTAGTCTCCAACGTCTTTGCCGGCGCAGCAGTTTCGCTCGGATTCGCATACTATCTTGTTGCTCTGTTTCCGGGTGTCGAGCCGAGACTGGTCGCGGCTGCTCTGTGCATGATGTTCACCGCGATCAACTACGTAGGTGCTCGACAATCCGCTACGCTGAACAACATGCTGGTTACGGGAAAGGTGATCATACTGTTGGTTTTCGTGATCGCAGGCCTTTCTAGTGTGAACCAGCAGAATTTCAGTCCGTTCGTGACCTCTGAGGTCGGGGTTCTCTATGGTGCCTACTTCATTTTCTTTGCCTATGGTGGGTTCGCAAGAGTCGCTGTTGCAGCCGAGGAGGTTAGAGATGCCAGACGAGTTGTTCCGCGCGCCATGATGCTTGCATTGGCCATATCGAGCATCCTCTACATGCTAGTCGGAGCAGTGGCAGTCGGTCTCATCGGTGCTGGAAGCCTCGGAAGATCGAAATCGCCTCTTGCGGAAGCGATCAGTATGGTTGGCAGTCCTGCGCTGGTGTACGTTGTCTCATTCGGAGGAATGATCGCGACTGCCAGTGTCTTGCTCACTTCAGTTCTGGGTGTCTCTCGTGTCATGTTTGCCATGGGAAGAAACATGGACTTGCCTTCTGCTTTGAGCAAGTTGCACCCTAAGCACAACACTCCCCACGTTGCAGTTCTGATTGCGGGAGCCGCCATGACTGTTCTCGCGCTTTCTATCGACTTGACCGGCGTCGTTGCCGCGAGCACTTTCGCTCAGCTATTCTACTATGGATCCGCAAATGCTTCAGCTCTAAGATTGAAAGCTGAGACGAAGAGGTATCCTCGCGTCTTGCCAGCAGTAGGGTTGGGGGCATGCGTCCTGCTCATGGTTTTCACCAGTCCCTCAGCGTTAGCGCTAGGCGTCTTCTGCCTGATCGTAGGTGTGGTATACTATATGGCTAAGAAGAAGGGAAAAAGCCTCAGAAGCGAGGAGGGTCACATATGAGATCAAGGCTCCGTATGGAAATCAAGCCTGAGCACCCATACATGGTCACAGGTCTGCCTGGCGCCGCAGGTGTCGCGAAACTGTCCGCGGATTATCTGGTCAAGCAGCTGAAAGGTGAACTGTTCGAGGAACTATACTCGGATGCATTTCCACCGCACGTCCTGATAAACAAAGGCGGAACCGTCGAGCTATTGAGAAATGAACTCTACTACTGCAAGAAGTCGAAATCGAAGAGCGATCTCATAGTCTTCACAGGGAACACGCAGGCCGTTTCCTCGGAGGGACAATACGAAATCGCCAACGAAACCATATCCAGAGCCAGGAACCTCGGCGTCGTTAGACTCTATGCGACAGCCGCGTACGTTGTGGAGAAACCGTCCGAAAAGCCCAGAGTCCACGGAGCGGCCAGCGACCCGAGCCTC
>JALHTB010000151.1 GCA_022865625.1 Candidatus Bathyarchaeota archaeon | reverse complement strand
TGCCAGCGGTCCGGATTAGGATGTGTGATCTCTTTGATCTTCTCAGGTTGGTTGCGCTGAATGTCTATCCGAAGTCTCACGTCGTGAATCTTCGTCGGTCCGGTGCTTGAGATTATGGTAGCTTCTGAATGTGTAGTGATTTGTCCGTACAGGATGGCCATTTTGCCACCGAGACCAAACTGTCCGCGTGTCTGTCTGAGTTTGTATTTTGATCCGAAGAGGACTTGGCCGAATGCTGAAGGGATGAGTTTTGAAGGGACACCCAACCCGTTGTCAGCAACTCTGACTCGATATACTCCTGGTCCGTCGGCGGGACCTGACTCGTGTGAGATCCTCATGTATATGTCCGGAGGAATGCCGTGGACCTCGCACGCGTCGAGAGAATTCTCCACCAGTTCCCTTACGGTTGAATAGATTGCTCGTGTCGGATTCGTGAATCCTGCGATGTCTCTGTTCCGGTAGAAGAAGTCAGCAGGTGAGATCTCCTGGAAAACCTCGGGTGCTTTCATCGCGAGATTCCACGCGCGAGGACTTCGTCTTTCTTAGTGCTCGCTGTTAGGCTCGGAGGCCTCATCGTGGCGGCTTCTCCCAGAGTTCCAACGTCTTTCTCTTCTTGCTCTCGCTCTTTGTTCTTCTAAGGAATTTGTACACGGATGAGTGCTGTTTTCCTTTGAGTAGCATCATGATTGCTTGCCTTGCAGCGGAAACCTCCTCGAATTCCCCAATCATCGATATGGTGGAGCCAAAAACGGAGACTTTCGCGTCCGTCATCTCCTCCAGAAGGCGTCTCATCTTCCCCTCGCTGCCTATGACTCTGCCCTTCATTCGGTTGATGTCGCTTTCATTCTTCCCGAAGAGTTCGCGAAGGTCTATCACGTCGAGTACTGTGTTATCATCTAGCAGCGTCATGGCTCGGTCGGGGGCGAATCCCCTTCCAATAGCCGTGACCACGTCTCTCGCGCGGAGTATTGTTGAAGGGTCATCGTTGTCTTCAGAGGGAACGACTTCGATCGTTCCTGAATCGCTGCTGATTGTCAGTTTAACCTTGAATGCTTGTTCAATCTCGGTCTTTGTGGCGCCTTCTCGACCCAGCACCACACCTATCCTCTCATGAGGAATCATTGTGCTAATCTTTGTCGACACTCTTCCTTACCACCAGATCGTAAACATCATCATCGCTTTCGGTCTCGACGCCGATTTGGCCGAAGTACCTATTCAAGTTCAGGATGTCTCTCATAAGTAATCGGTCCGCCAACGGATGCTCAGTCGCGACAGCCTGAGACAGATCAAAGATCACAGGGTGACCACGCCACATCATGATGTTATACTCGCTCAAATCCCCATGAACCAGCGAGGCTTTCTGATAGAGGAGTCGAACAAATGAGAGGAGATCTCTGTAGGTCCTCTTGGGGCTCCTCATCACAGTCTCCCTAAGCAGCGGCGCTGGCTCACCATTCTTTCCCACGAAGCCCATGAGGAGCACGTTCTTATCGACCGCAATCGGGTTCGGAACCCGAACTCCTGCTTCACGAGCCTGTTTGAGATTCCTGAATTCCTTCTGAGCCCAAACGTATACGAGAGACCGTGTGTCGGTGCGGGTTCTCGCAAATCTCGGATCTCCCTCTATGTACACCAGCCTGCCTTTCTTGAACTCGGCTGACAATGTCAGGTAGATCTTGACAGCGATCTCTTTCTTCTTTGGACCGAGTCCCCAGTAGACTCTTGCTTCTTTCCCTGACCTGACAACACCAGAAATCTTGGCCAACTTGCCAGTGTCGAGCATGTGATAGATTACCATGAGGGTGGACTTGTCGAAGACCTGCTCGAGAGCTTCCAGTTCCTCGCTTCTCTTCTCCCTCATCAAGCGAGTGGTTTCGTATCGAACCTGCCTTAGTCTCAGCCGTTCCTCAGTCTTTGAACTCCACGCCACAAACAGGCACCCTTTGGGTTAGCTCACATTGCAAGCTGACCCTTTGAACGAAGTATCTGCGCTTGGGCTTCAGTGTACCTCCAGAGGATGTCGCCGCGGGTTTCAAATTGGAAGTCCCACGGTGCGACAAGCACAAGATCTCCAACCTTGATCCAGACGCGCCTCTTCATCTTCCCTCTGATTCGGCAGACTCTTTCGTGTCCGTCCGCGCACTTCACCATGAGTCTGTCGTACCCGAGCATCTGCAATACAATGCCATACATCTGGCCCTCTCCGGGCGTTACCATCTCGCGAAGCTGGCCTTCGCTGAGGACCTTCTTCTTGCCCAATCGCTCACTCTCAATACTCGCACGTTTTAGTCTACAAGTGACATTAAAAGGGTAGGGCTCACGGGTCTCCTATTCAAGGGGTCATAGACAGTTTCCCGGCCGTTTTAGTGAGTGTATGCGCAAGGTCATCATGTCGTTCCCAGTTCTACAGTCTCACTATCTGGACATGCGGGACCTCGCCGAAGTAGATGACGGCTTGAGGATCGACAAACCCTTTCTGGATGGCCGCTTTGACTGTGGCTTCGCCAACAAGGTTCGCAGTGTCTGCCTTCGCCAAGGCCCCCATAGCTTCCTCGACAGCGCACAATGGACCGCCATAGAACCCCGCGTTGACTTCGAGTTTCATCTTCCCCTCTCTGAAGGTCTCGCCTAGTAGTCCGGAGTCGCAAATCGCTACTAGGACATCTCTCTTGTCTTGGACGACTCTGAGATGCACTTCCACTGCTACGCACTTCTCACGCCATCGATAAGGAGGATCTTGCGCCGCAGGCCTCGCAGACAAGGAATGTGTATCGTTCATGCTTGTCCATCTTGGTGTCAGGCCTCTTACAGACAGGACAGATCACAAACCTCTGCGTGTATATGTTCAAAAGTCTATTTATTGACTGGACCTTGAAAACACCTTGAAAGATCGCTCGGGCTCCATCCATCGTCGCAGCGGTTGCAAGGTCCTTTGAGAGGAACTTTAGAATATGGTGTGGGTTCCGGTTCATGCGGTCAGCGATCTCCTTGAAGTTCTGGATGATCGTTCTGTTTCCAATCCTCACACCCTGAACACTAGGCAGTTCGAACCTTTCTCCCGACGAAGTTCTCTTAGGGATCTTCTCGATCGCGCTGTCCAGAAGCTTCGTGTATTCGTCGCTCATCGCTTTGTTCCTCCCAATCACATGAACTGAGCTCTATTTGTCCATTCCCATTTGACGCCTCACCGATAACGTTAATCTATCTGAAGAGTCGCGTATCCGATATTCACGCTTTGGAGGGGCAATTTCGAGGCACCTGCGCAGTCACACTGCACTTGTGATTCTGCAGGGCTTCTCACCTGGTCAAGCACGTGCTTTGGGGGAACATGAGATGGGCAAGTGGATAGTCTGTTCAGCATGGCCGTATGTCAACACGCTTCCCCACCTGGGCACTTTCATCCATCTTCTTTCTGCGGACGTCTTCTCTAGATACTTGACGCTCAAAGGTGAAGACGTGATCTCAGTCACTGGATCCGACGAGCATGGAACTCCCATCGAGGTTGAAGCAATCAAGAAGGGCGTACCACCAAAACAGCTTACCGACCAATATCATGCCGCAATATGCGACCTGCTCGACAAGTACCAGATTCGCCTCACAAACTACACGAGGACCGAGAATCCAGTTCACAGGCGATTTGTCCAGGAGTTCTATCGTAAGGTATACGATAACGGCTTCATCTTCAGCGAGACAGTCAACCTTCCATTCTGTCCGAAATGTGCGCGTTTCCTTCCAGACCGATTTGTCGAGGGCATATGCCCGCACTGCGGCCGAGATAATGCCAGGGGAGACCAGTGCGACAGCTGCGGTAGAGTCCTGGATCCTCTAGAACTGAAATCACCCCGCTGTGCATTCTGTGGTACAACCCCCACCGTGAAACCCTCAAAGCATTGGTTCTTTGATCTTCCCAAGTTTGCCGACCCATTGAACAAGTACATCGACTCGAACACCCAGCTTCCAGAGAATGCTCGCAACTTCTCAAAGCGATGGCTAATGGAAGGGCTGCACCCCAGAGCACTCACGCGTGACAACAGATGGGGAATACCTGCACCATTCCCTGGAGCGGAGGACAAGACCATCTACGTCTGGCTAGAAGCAGTCCTCGGATACGTCTCCGCAGCTGTCGAGTGGGCAGAAAAGAACGGACGACCCGAAGACTGGAAGCGCTTCTGGTTTGAGAAGGAAACGAAGAATGTGCACTTCATCGGCAAGGACAACATCCCGTTTCACACGATAATCTTCCCAGCGCTACTGATGGCGACGAAGGACCCGTATGTTCTGCCTTGGCAGGTATCCTCGACCGAGTTCATAATGTTCGACAACAAGAAGTTCTCGAAGAGTCACCGGATCGGTGTCTGGATGGATGAAGCGCTTCGGGTTGCACCTTCAGACTACTGGAGATACATGTTGATCGCACTTAGACCTGAGACCAAAGACGCCAACTTCACTTGGAAGGAGTTTCAGGCACGCGTGAATGCAGACCTCAACGACGCACTCGGCAACTTCATCCACAGAACTCTGACTTTCATAAAGAACAACTTCTCCGGCTCGCTTCCTAGCCCCGGCGCGTTCGACGAACGTGACAACGCAATCCTATCCGGAATCAAAGAAGCACCTAGGAAAGCCGGAGTGAACTTTGACGAATGCAAACTGAGAGAGGCCCTTCAGGTAGTTATCGATCTTGCCAGAGATGGAAACCTCTACCTGAGCGAAAGCGAACCATGGCACACGATAAAGCGAGATCCTGTTCGCGCCCGTACGACGATGTTCATATGTGCACAGCTTGTCAGGTCCCTCGCAATACTACTTGCACCATTCATACCTACAACAGCGGACTCAATCTGGTCGCAGCTCGGTTTGCAGGGGAGCGTAACCGGTGCCCGTTGGGAGGACGCTGGGGAGATACGCCTTCAAGAAGGTCACGCCATTGGTGCTCCTACTCCGCTGTTCAAGAAGATCACTGACGAACAGATCAAAGACTACACGCGCGACACAAACTAGGACAGGACCTCACGGATGAAGCTGAAGATTGATCTCCATGTGCACACGACAGGCTCAAAGGATGCGTTCACAGAGCCAGAACAACTGCCAATAGTTCTCAAGCAAAGAGGCCTTGAGGGCGTGGCAATCACAAACCACGACACATTCACAACAGTCTCCATCCCCGGAATCATCATCTTGCCCGGAATCGAGGTCTCAACACGCCAAGGACACATCATCGGACTCGGAGTGTCCGGCCCTGTCCCGAAAGGAAGGCCAGCCGATGAGACTATCTCAATGATTCACCGTGACGGAGGGATTGCAGTAGTCCCCCACCCGTTCGATCCGATATCCCCTTGTGTCAACCCGTACAAGCTGAAATCCAGACCCGAGGCAATAGAAGTGATCAACTCCGACGCGCTTCTCTTCAGCCTCAACAGCGCCATCGCGAGGCGCGTCGCCAAGCGGCTCAAGTTGCCGATGGTTGCGGGGAGTGACTCGCACATACCTGAAACTGTCGGCGATGCTTACACATTGATCGATAGTGATTCCATAGAAGTCGAGGACATACTGGATGCGATAAGAAGAGGATCCGTGCAACCAGTGGGCGGGCCAACGCCACTGGCAGAGAAGTTCCTCAAGTTGGCAAGGACGCTCAGGAGTCTCTAGGGCTATTCGAGCTGGTCCAAGTCCAAGTCCAGATCTATCTGTCTCTCTTCTTCTCCGTTAGGTTCCATCTCATACATGTCCAATGGCAGTCTCCTGTATCCTCCAGGAATGTAGGGGTACACTCCTCCAGTAAGCAGGATTGAGATCTGACACCCCTCAAGCCATGACTCTTCCACATGAGCACCCACCACGACCGGCATATTCCATCCGGCGCGTTCTGCGACAAGATCAGCTGCTATCTGTGCCTCCTCAATCGTGAGGTCGGAGCCGCCTCGCACATTGACCAGAGCTCCACGATTCCGCGCAATACTATCATAAAGTAGTGGGCCTCTGAGAGCGCCTATGGTCGCCTCCTCTACTCTCAGTGCAGATGATGAGTGGGCGACTCCAAAGTGGGCAATGCCTCCATGAATCGTCAGCTCCCGGAATGCTGCAAGGTCAATATTGATGACGCTCGGGCACGCGAGAGTCTCTGCCAGTCCAGAAACCATGTCGATCACAAGGTTGTCTGAAGAATCATCATACAAGCCCGGTGGGAATGATGCAAGTTGCATCGATCTAACGGGATCCACAATCGCTAGAGTATGGCAAGCCTGTCGCATTCCGGCAAGTTCGCGACGCGCGAATCCACCACCTATTTGGGATGGTGGCGGCATGATCGCCATTCCAACCGTCACAGCACCAGCTTGCCTCGCAACTTCAGCCACGATGGGCGCTGTGCTCGGACCGGTCTTTTCTCCCATCTCAGCAATGATGAAGACGACGTCAGCCCCAGCTAGAAGAGGCGTGAGAAGACCAGCACACTCGCCGATGTTTTGCTCCTTGGTTTCGCTAGTGTCGACCGATGCCGTATTGTGTTCGATGAGCACCTTCTCGTGTGAGTAGACGTGCTCAAGACGTTCTTTGTCGGTGTTGACGGCTATGCATTGAGCGCCGGAGCCACCGTCTTCGAAGATGTGGCTGACCATTGAATTGCCTTCGTTGCCGAGGCCTACAATTGAGACACGAGCGAATCTTGCAGTAATTTCACGCAAACGCTCCAGGGTGGGGTTCACGATCATGCGAACTGAGCTCCAAGGTACTCGGTGTCAGTGCGACCCAGAGTTCGTGGAAGTGATGGGGGCAGCTATATAGTGTTGCGTATTACCATTGAAATACGCCTGAATTACGCATCCGAGCATCCGGAGCTCAATAGCTCCGGCAGTTCGCTAGATCAGCATCTCTCTCGCAATCCGGTACCTCAAGCGGCTTGCATCTACAGTCCATCGTGACAATAGTTGTTAGCCGCCGCCGACTGGCGGGAGAATTGCGAAACTACATCCCTCTTGCAGGGTTGTATCGAGCCCCTGCATCAGTACGATGTTTCTACCGTCGATCAGGAATTGCAGATGTCCTCTTGGCTGTTTGGATACGGGGTCAAAAAGGTACTCGTCAAATCTCTTGCCGTATTCCTTCACGAGCTTGCCGAGGAGCACACGCACAGTCGCATGATCGTCGAGGTCAACAATCTCCTCTCTCTTTCCTGTGAGTTCTCTCACAAGGGCAAAGAACTTCACTTTGACTTTCATGGAAGATCCGGCAGGGCGTGCTCTACCGCCCAAACCTTCGGAAAAATGTTGTGTTCTTCAGGATGGTTGCGCATTGGATCTCCATGTCAGCTTCATAGTCTTGGGATGAGAGGCTCGTGCCTCATCGATTCTGCTGACGGCAGTGTTCTTCGGAGCATCCCTCACAACATCAGGGGTTGAGTACGCTTCTATGCTAGCCCTTGAGAAGGCCTCTACGGCCTCGTCTAGGTCCTGCTTGCTCACCGTCTCAGTTGGTTCGATCATCAGAGCTTCATCAACAATCAGAGGGAAGTACACTGTCGGGGGATGTATTCCAAAATCAAGTAGTCTCTTTGAGAGATGCGCGGCTGTGACCCCTGTCTCACGTGCCATCTTGGCGGCGCTGAGGACGAATTCATGCTTCCTCAACTTGTCCGTGTACGGCAGCTCGAGGCCGCGTACCTGGCTGAGTTTCTTGGCGAGGTAGTTCGCGTTCAATACAGAGATGTCTGCCACTTTCTCAAGTCCGTCTTGCCCCATCATCAGTATGTAGGCGTAAGCGCGGACTAACACAGATGAGTTGCCCCAGAAACTTCTGACCTTGCCGATGCTGTCAGGGCGGTCAAAGTCCAAGTAGTACTTGTCACCTGCACATTCGACGGTCGGAACAGGAAGGAATCTCCCGAGCTCTTTGGTGACGCCGACGGGGCCGGAGCCCGGCCCTCCGCCTCCGTGTGGAGTCGCGAACGTCTTGTGAATATTGATGTGGACTATGTCGAATCCCATTCGCCCGGGCTTCGCCTTCCCGAGGATGGCGTTCAGGTTAGCCCCGTCGTAGTAGAGGAGACCGCCGGCTTCGTGAACGAGCCGCGCAATCTCCAGTATGTCTGCTTCGAATATCCCGAGCGTATTGGGGTTCGTGAGCATCAGGCCGGCTGTTCTCGGCGAAAGAGAGGAACGAAGAGCCTTGACATCGACGCATCCATCTTCTCCTGAAGGTATCTCGACAACCTTGAAGCCCGCCATCGCTGCACTTGCCGGATTCGTCCCATGAGCAGAATCAGGTACGATCAACTCGTCTCTCTTTCCCAAATCCCCGTTTTTCCTGTGGTAAGCTCTCATGATCATGGCGCCGGTGAATTCTCCGTGCGCACCTGCTGCCGGTTGCAGCGAGACTTTGCTCAGTCCGACTATTTCGGCAAGCCATTGTGAGAGCTCATAGAAGATTCGCAGGATACCCTGCACCGACTCGTTGTCTTGCAGAGGATGTAGGTCTTGCAGCTTCGTCGTTGCGACGATCCGATCCAACATCTTTGGGTTGTATTTCATTGTGCAGCTTCCAAGCGGGTAGATCCCCAGATCAACTCCATAGTTCTCCTGTGACAATCGAATGTAGTGTCGGACAACCTCTGTCTCTGAGAGTTCCGGTAGTCTTGGAGGTATTTGCCGAAGTAGTTCGGAGGGGATATTCATCGGAGGAGCCTCGGTGTTCGGAAGCGAGAAGCCGACTTGTCCCTCCGAGGATCTTTCGATGATGAGCGGTTCTTCCCACTGCGCCTGTCTGTATGGCATCATCGTCCCTCCAAGATGACTTTCATCGCCTCTACGAGGCGGTCGATGCTTTCACGCGTGTGCAGTTCCGTCACACAATAGAGCGCCGATTGGCCGAGCTCAGGGAACTGATCATGCAGGCAGATTCCTCCCTGGATGCCTCTCTGCAGTAGCTTTGCGTTCACATGCGAGGCAGCGAGCCCAGTCTTGTCGAAGCCAATGGTGAATTCCTTGAAGTGTTGGGCTTCAAACTGGGGCACATTCAGGCCATCCAGCTTCTTCAATTGTCGCATCGCGTAGCTCGAATTGGCAAGGATGTTCTTACAGAGTCTCTCGAGTCCCCGCGGTCCCATCAGTGCCAGATATGCTGCAGCGGCAACTGCGCAGAGTGCCTCATTGGTGCATATGTTTGAGGATGCCTTCTCTCGCCTGATATGTTGCTCCCTCGTCTGGAGTACCATCGTGAAGGCTTTCGACTTGCCATCCTTGGTTGTTGTCATGCCTATCAGGCGGCCTGGCATCTGTCGAAGTAGCCGGTCGCCTCTGCAGGCGAAGAGCCCAAGCAGAGGCCCGCCGTAGTTCATGTGGTTCCCAAGAGGTTGCCCCTCTCCCACCGCGATGTCAGCATTCAGCTCGCCAGGCGATGCGAACAAGCCGAGGGACACAGGGTCTGCGCCAATGATGAACAGCGCTCCCTTCTCGTGCGCTATCTCGCCGATCCGTTTTGCATTGGGTTCGAGGAAGCCAAGGTAAGACGGATTCTCGATGTAGACGCCCGCAACCTTCGAGCTGACTTTCCTCTGCAGATCATCCTGCAGAACTGACCCGGTTCGTCTATCTTGCCCAATCTCCACTATCTCGATTCCTGCAGGCTCGCAAAACGTCTTCAGAGTCCGGAGCCTGTCCGGTTGGACATAGTGTGGAACCAAGAACTCGTCCCGGCCGGTCACGCGAGAAGCCATTCTGGCGGCTTCCCCGAGCGCCGTTGCCCAATCATACAGTGAACTGTTTGCGAACTCCATTCCCATGAGCTCTGCAACCATGCTCTGGTATTCGAAGAGGGCTTGGAGCATGCCTTGCGAGATCTCAGGTTGGTATGGAGTGTAGGACGTGATGAATTCAGACCGTGAGACAATCTCGTCCACTGCTGCGGGAACATAGTGAGGCCAGACCCCTCCCCCCAAAAAGGAGACGACGTCTCTTGTTGACACGTTCGTGGACAGCAAGCCTGACACCTGCACGCTCGTTTCCATCTCGGATCTCGAGCCAGGCAGCCGTAATGTCGAGTCTTTCCTGATGGATTCCGGGATATCAGCGAAGAGCGCCTGCACATCGCGGGCTCCTATCTCACGCAGCATGCCTTCCCTGATTTTCGGGGCACTATTGGGGATGTACGGATGTGCTTCACTCATCGGTCATCAATCGAACCTGTACAAGTTACCTTGGAACCAAACTAATATCTTGCGCTAGAACCCCATCCGCTCAGGGTCACACTTGGCAGGTACAATCGCACGGGTGCAGGACGGAGCCTGGGTTGACAAGGACGTATCCCTTGGCGAAGGCTGCATCGTTGGTCAGGGCGCAAGTTTGCTCGGCCTCGTTCAGGTTGGCGCGAGGACGCGGATAGAGCCCAAGACTGTGGTGTACGGACCCGTGAGTATCGGTCCAGGTTCCTTCATTGGTCCAAATGTGGTCTTGGGGTTTCCGCCAAGAGCGGAGCTGACAGACTCCGTCGCCAAAGGGCGAAACATACAAGATGCCCCAAGTAGGGGCCAGCTCACTATCGGACGAGACTGTGTTGTCAGATCCGGCACTTGCATATACTCTGACGTTTCGATCGGCGACTCGGTCTCGTTCGGACACAACGTGATGGTTCGCGAGAAGGTTCGCATCGGAAATCACACGTTGATAGGAACCAGTGTGGTCATAGATGGATCATGCGAGATAGGAGAGCGGGTCTCAATCCAGACAGGAGGATACCTGCCCACCAATTCCAAGATTGAGGACTCAGTCTTCCTTGGCCCCCACGTTGTCCTGACAAACGACAAGTACGTCATGCAGAAGAAGACGAAACTAGTCGGCCCGACAGTCCGCAAAGGTGCAAGCATAGGTGCCAACTCATTGCTGATGCCCGCAATTGAGATCGGTGAAGGATCAGTTGTTGGAGCTCACTCGCTCGTAATGCACAGTATCCCTCCTCGATCTGTATTTGCTGGAATACCTGCAAAGAGACTGAAGAAAGTCCCGGCTGACTGGCGGACTTCTCTCTTGCAGCCATGAATGAGCCACGAAGGCACCCCAGATCCGATCGAAACGAGTTCGGCATTCTTAAATAGAGATCATCAGTTGAGTTGCCGAAAAGTCGTGGACAGCGACACACGGGCGACCAGACCAGAGCCCCAGACAGGGCTCATCGCACTAAGGTCGCGCACGATAGAAAACACGAAGACAAAACAAGCGGATGGGCTCACTATATGAGAGAGAAGGCGATTTTGTGTGCCGCTGTTCTCGTTATCATATTCCTTCTTTCTGCCTTGCCCCCGGCTGTAGTTGCACAGTCCGAATCTGAGTACAGTGTCAAGATCGAGAGAACCGTGCAGATCGGTCCTTGGGGCTTGGTCACAGTCGACGACGCGCTGACCGTGCAGAACAATTCCACAGCCCTCTTGGGTGACATCCCAATCGGTCTTCCCCGAAACATCACGGCAGGACTGAAGTATCTAGCCGCCAAGGACAACCAGAATACGGTTCTCACTGTCGACCGCGATCTAGACCCATCGAGTGAAATATACTGGTTCAAGGTCAGTTTTGCCCGAGCGTTGGCCTACAACGAGAGCTATGGATTCACCGTTACATCTCTTTTCACGAATGTGCTCGTCCCCCACCAAGGCGGCTACCAATACAGATTCGTGGTCACTCCTATCCTCAGAGTGAGAGGATCCGCAGAGAACATGACGATCATAGCTGTTGCTGAATCAAAATTCACGGACCCCATAGTTCCTGGCCGCGTTGAAAGCTCGGAGGAAGGGCCGGTTCGTCTGATTAGCTACTTCGCTCCGATAGATGCCTACACAGCAACGCCAATCGTATTGAACATGACCTCTCCTAACCAGTTCCTTGTACGGGTTCCGAACGTTCTTCGAGAAATCAGATACGGTGAAGACGGATCGATACAAGTCTCGGAGACATACACCTTCGAGAACTTGGCCAGTTCCGTCTCGACGATTCAGCTCACACTCCCCGAAAACTCCAGCGACGTAATGGCCTATGATCTCGTCGGTCCTCTATGGGACCTCCCACGTCAAGGCCCCGCCGTTTCAGTCGGCCCCAGATACTCAGGCGGCGTAAGGACGAATACGACATTCACATTCACGCTCAAGTATCAAGTGGATCCACGAACATACGTGAAACAACCGCAACTGTGGGGCACCAACACCTACAAGCCTGCTCTCCTGTCAGACGTGAAGTATTGGGTAGTTGGCAGGCTTGAGACCACCGTTATCATGCCAAATGGGTTCAACGTCAAGAGTATCTCGCCGACTCCTCTTGCGACATCGAGTTCATTGTTCGATCGCACCCTCCGATACGAGGTCACAGACGTTACCCCGTACACCGATCTGGGGCTAAGCATCGAATACAGCTACGCACCTTTCTGGTCAGGATCGATCCTGCTAGTTTGGGCCGCACTAGTCGAACTTGTGGTAGTAGTCGCGGTTGTGGTTGTCAGAACGCGAAGACCCGCCCCATCGAGGATTGCTGTTCCATCAGAAAAGCTGAAGGAGTTTGTGGAACTTTATGATGGAAGGAACGCCCTGAGACTTGAGCTCGACAGAATGGCTCAAGATCTCGCTCGAGGTGCCCTCAACAAACATGAGTACAGACGCAGACGCAGGACCATAGAACTGCGCATGAGTGAACTGGATAGGGCCCTTCAACCGCTCAGACAGGCCCTCAAGGCATTCCACCCAAGATACAATGAGATATTCCTGAGAATGGAGAGGGCTGAAGGTGAGATCGACGCAAACCGCTTGGGTGAAGAGCATTTCAAGACACAGTATCGTTCGGGGAAGATCTCCAAAGAAGCATACGATAGAGCCATCGAAGACCTTTACAGACGCATCGAGAAGGCTAGGGAAGTCATAGATACGAGTCTAGTCACACTCCGAGAAGAAGCCCGCTGACAATAGCAAGGCGAGCGCAAGCTCCTGTCTTTAGACATGGAGTAAGCGAGCCCTCAGTAGTTTTAAAGGAGTACATTCAGACGCAGAGCAAGAGATGAAACGCAGCAACCTCTTCAGCCTCGCGCCGACAGGGGAACAGCACCACATTCTCGAAGAGTTGGCTGTGAACTGCGCGAAGCTCTGGAATGAAATCAATCACCTCCACCGCCAACAATACAGCGACTACGTGAAGTTGGACTGGAACCCGCAAGCCTACAAGAGGTACGTACCTCGAATCGGCTCCGCTACGGCGCAGCAGGTCGTTCGAAAGAACAATGAGGCATGGCGTGCGTTTCTCGCGTTGAAGCGCATGGAGAAGAATGGTAAGCTTCCATCCACGATCAAGCAAGTGAAGCCGCCAGGCTACTGGAAACGCGACGGACGATACATGCTCAGGATACTGTTCCGCTGCGACAGCTACCACCTATGAAAAGTCTGTAGCCCCGTGGATGTTTCTCTGGGTTTGGCTCTTCTGCGTGGCGTTCAAGTGGTATTGGCTAGGTTCTCGAGCCGTTTATGTTTTTGCTGTGTGAGTTCTCTGTTCTCTCCGCGGTAAGGTT
>JALHTB010000150.1 GCA_022865625.1 Candidatus Bathyarchaeota archaeon | reverse complement strand
GTTGTGTTACGAACTGAAGAAGAGTATGCTTCCTATCTCATCCGAAGCGGGGTGAAGAGGAGCATTGTCACACGCTTGGCCCGTCCGCTCACTGAATTGGGCGCCCAAGTTGTCGTGCTGCCACGATACGAGAAACAAGTCCAGATGCTCATGAGAGAATTCTCAGGTGTTGCTGCTGTTCCCACCAGCGTCGTTGATGCTATCGGTCTGCTCTCACGGGCTTCGGCTTTCGTAGGCGCAGGAGGAACCATGAGCGCGGAAGCAGCACTGATGGGAATTCCCACGATCAGTTGCTTCCCCTCCAATCCAACGTATGTGGACAGGTACCTGTTCAAGCTGGGCCTTGCGGAGAGAATACTCTCTCCAGAGAGGATTGTGGGTAAGGTGCGAAAGTTCCTAACCGATGCCAAGCTTGCTAAGCGTCAAAAGGAGAAGGCTGATCGTGTGCTAGCGAAGATGCAAGACCCAGTGGGCGTCGTCATGGCTCATCTCGGTCTGTCCTGACAGCGCCAATGGACCGCCAGAAGTATGAATCAGTAATAATCTTCCAAAGGCGAAGCCAAGCGTACGCGAGCACCACAGCAAGAACCACCCTGAGAACATCCGTGATAATTCGAAACTCTGTCAGCGATGACGGCAGGACAAACATTACGACTCTGACCAAGACAAAGATGCCGAGAATCATGGAAAGACAGACGAAAACAGCGAGTCCTCCCAGAGCAATCGCCCGCACACTACAACCCTCCCGGGATGAAGTACGCAAGCACAGCGAGCGTAGACGAGAGCGCTGTCAGTAGCAGCATCATGTGGACAATCTGTGGCTCCCGCAATGGGCCTTCGGCAAGGATAAGTCTCGTAAGAGTCACAGGGGCATTCCTGTCCGCGGTCGCTTCCAGCAATCCATCGTCCCTCAATCTAACAGGACGTGACTTGATCTCACGTCTCTCATAGAGACGGCCGATAGACGCGAGCCCATAGAACGCGTTCATTATGTAGGGCGCCAACGCCACAACCGTGGCGGCTTCTATGCGTCCTATCACTGCAAGCGCTCCGACAGCGGCCCCAACTGCTAGACTTCCCGTGTCTCCTCCGAATACGCGCGCCGGATAGCGGTTGAACAGGTAGAACGCAAGCAGAGAACCAAGCAACGCCAACGCGAGGCTTGTTGCGGCTAGGTTTCCTGAGAGAAGAAGCACTAAGCCAAGTGCCAATGAGACGATTGCGAGAGTTCCACTCATGGCACCGTTGAAAACGTCGAGCATGTTAACAGCGTTCGCCGGTACTGCGATTGCGAACAGGATCAGGATAGGATAGATGATCGTCAATCTTGCGCTACCGATGAGTGGGAGAACCGGATGAGAATTGTACGTACCCAGTAGGAGGATCGGGGCTGCAGCAAGGGCTGTCAGGGCCGGTTTCAACTTTGGGCTGAGGGGCCGGAGGTCGTCGATGGCTCCAATCGTTCCGGCGATCAACACAGTTCCGAGAAATGCCACAACCTCGCGTGAGTACCCAAAGAACAACACTGATGAGAGCAAACCTGCTACGACGAGGCCGGCAATAATTGAGAGTCCGCACATTTCGGGGATCTTCGGCTTGTCGAGCTTGTGGATGTCAATCCCAGTGATACCATGATTCCTCAGCCAAGAGGCAAGAGGCTGAACCGTGAGGTAGGTCACTGCAAAAGCGACTAGAGAAACCACAATGGCCGTGGCGCAGGACTGTGGATCAAGCATCACGGTTCTTCTCTTTGATGATCTCGCTGACTATCGCTTTGTATTGCTCAGCCAGGTTCTTTGCGGCGTTTTCTGATTCTGCTTCCGCCATTATTCTGAAGATGGGTTCGGTTCCGCTCGGCCTCAGTAGGACCGAGGTCTCATCCTCGAAGAGAATCTTGACTCCGTCGATGGTTTCAGGATTGTACTTGCTCGTGCGATCGCGGAGACTGTCCAAGACGTGCTTCTTCAGGTGGTTTGGGCAAGTGATCTTCTCCTTTGCCAGCTGGTAAGATGGGAGGGCCGATAGGAGTTTCGAGAGTGGTTGTTTCGATTTCGCAAGGATGTCTGCGATGAGGGCTGAGGCCATGGAACCATCCCGGACGGCGATGTGTGGCGCGTAGAAGATTCCGCCGTTTTCCTCTGCACCGAGCTCCGCCCCTATCTCTATCATCTTACGGGAAACATCAACACTGCCGACCCGCGTCCAAACGATCTTTCCGTTTCTGGCGTCTGCGATCTCTTTGAGGGCTCTTGATGAACTGACGGGTGTCACAATCGTGCTTCCCGGCTTGGCGGACCAGTAGTTGTCGGCGATTAGAGCCAGGCTTCGATCACCCCAGTGCGGTTTCCCGGTTTCGTCAACGAATATCGCCCTATCGCCATCTCCGTCGAGGGCCACGCCGAAATCGGCCCCGGAGGATTTCACCAGATCCGCGAGTGAGCTGACTGTCTCCGGCCTTGGTTCAGATGGTCTGCCCGGAAAGGTCCCGTCCACATTGCCGTTGACAGTCACGACTCTGCAGCCTAGTTCTGACATCAGGATTGGTGTTGTTACTGCTGAGATGCCATTTCCAGGATCGACAGCCACTTTGAAGTGCCGTGATCGTATCGCGTTGAGATCTACCAGTCTCTTGATTGAATCGAAATACTCACGCAACCCGGACTCGGCTTTCACAATTTTCCCTACGCGGCTCCATTCTGCTCTCTTCCAAGAACGGGCAAAGTAGATTCTCTCGATCTCGAGTTCCTCGTGTCTGTCTGTTTCGATTCCGTCTGGGGCGATGGTCTTGATTCCATTGTACTCCGGCGGGTTGTGGCTTGCGGTTACGGCGATGCCGCCATCGGCCTTCCAGGCACGCGTCAGAAAGTCAATCATAGGCGTTGGAGCCCCGCCAATGTCGTATACGTCGCATCCTACGGAAGCGAGCCCTCCCATTGCAAGATTCCGAAGCGCTGGGCTGCTCGTGCGACCATCGGAACCAACGACCATCTTTCCTCCTTTGAAGAAGGCCCCGATGGCCTGTGATAGTTCTAGGACTAGCTCAAGCGTTAGGTCCTTGTTGACGACACCTCTGACGCCGTTTGTGCCAAATAAGCGGCGTTCATCCAATTCAGATGCCATTCTAGACTACATGCCCCGGGCTGTTGATGTCTTCCGCGATTTCCCTGTAGGGGTGAACATAAACATCTCGCGTGATGTGGACATTATCGCGGATGTTCACATGTCCAGCAATCACTGACCCCTGTTGGATCACAACCCCTTTCCCTATTCTAACACTGTTGCCGATGACCGCTCCTTCGATTGAGGAATCACTCCCTATCTCCACATCGTTGAATACTATTGTGCCCACGACGCTTGCATCCTTGTGAATGTGCACACCGTGACCAATGATCGTTTGAGGGCCTAGGCCCACTCCATCCTCAGCCGTCGCGTGGTTACCTATGAGGAGAGGATGGGTCAGCTTCGCCGAACCCGAAATGCTGGCATCTGGTGCCTTGATGATGTTTCCTCTTGTCATACTCTCAAGGCACGCGAAGTTTGCGTTCCGGAAGTCTGAGATACTTCCAATGTCAAACCAAGTTCCTGAATGCACATATCCAGAGAGCTTTCCTTCGCTCGCGAGGGCAGGGAAGACCTCGCGTTCGATTATGACCTTTCTGCTCTCCGGGATAAGGTCAATCGCCCCAGGTTCCAAAAGGTAGATGCCCGCGTTGACCAACTTGCTCGGGGCATCTGCTAACTTTGGTTTTTCCACAAACTTCGTGATCCTCAAGTGCTCGTCTAATTCGACGGCTCCGAAACGCGTTGGGTCTTCCACTTCATGTAGCGCAATCGTAGCAAGGGCATTGTTGGACTCGTGTAATCTCCTCATTGCATCGAGGTTGATTTCCGCGAGGATATCCCCATTCATCGCGAGTATTCTCTCGCTCCTGTAGTACTGGCGCGCAAGCGCGATGGGCCCTCCAGTTCCTAGAGAGGAGGGCTCAAGAGAGTACCTAATCTTCACCCCATGGTATTCTTCGCCGAAGCATTCTCTGAGTTGGTCCGCAAGATACTTCACGGCAAGGATGACCTCGTCAATGCCGAAAGACGACAGATGTTCAATTGTGTGTTCGAGAATAGGTCTGTCGCACACTGGGAAGAGAAGCTTCGGAAGCGCGTAGCTCAAGGGCCGGAGCCTAGTCGCATACCCTCCGGCTAGGATCAATGCTTTCAGTTCGCAGCACCACAATCAAGTCATCATGATGAGTGTTCGACTGGAGCACGTGTAGCGAGACGAAGTAGGTTTTGAGAGGAGTCTACAC
>JALHTB010000149.1 GCA_022865625.1 Candidatus Bathyarchaeota archaeon | reverse complement strand
CGGCTCGCTGCGGCGGGTACGCTGTCAGGCCAATGGTTTGGCCTATGCTTCTACGATGGGATGGATGCAGGTGGAACCGCAACAACGGAATGCCCACCCACGCGAAGAGGATCAGTGTGGAAGCATGAATCTCCCGACTTTTAGTCGCGGATAGAATCAATGTCACAAATGCGCCATTCTCAGACATCGTTGTGTCCCGCCCTCCTGCAGGATAATCCTCTAATAAGATACGCACTCGTACAAGGATGGTGCGGCAATCAAGGAACTGCCAAGGCCGTGCAAGCCGACGAAAGCCAGTGAAGTGATTCTCTAATGTCCCGCCGCTCTCGCGAGTTGTCCTTTGGTATGCGCGTGAATCATTAGACCTTAGTTTGCGGGGAGGCCCGTGCGAGCGCTTGGATTTGAGCCTCTAGTCGAGCATTGGCATCTTGAGTTTCTGTTCACGTGCGACCTTCTTTGCTTGCTCGTATCCGGCGTCAGCATGACGGACAACGCCAATGCCTGGGTCAGTAGTCAGAACGTTCACGATCTTCCTTTCCGCTAACTCGGTACCGTCTGCAACAAGGCACATGCCTGCGTGAATACTATAACCGATTCCGACGCCTCCTCCGTGATGTACTGAGACCCAAGTTGCGCCTGAGACTGCGTTCAGGAGCGCATTCAGTATCGGCCAATCTGCGACCGCATCGCTTCCATCCATCATTCCCTCCGTTTCACGTCTCGGCGACGCGACACTGCCCGTGTCCAAGTGGTCACGGCCTATCCACATCGGGCCGTGGAGCTTGCCATCCCGTACCATGTCATTCATGATCTTTCCGAATCTCGCCCGTTCTCCCAAGCCAAGCCAGCAGACCCGCGCTGGCAGACCTTGAAACTGCACTTGCGCCCGAGCCTTCCTTATCCACCGGCTCAATTCGAGATTGTGGCCGAATTCCTTCAAGACAACATCGTCGAGCGTGTAGATGTCTTCTGCATCACCGAGCAGCGATGCCCACCTAAATGGGCCTCTGCCCTCACAGAACATGGGTCGAATGTACTTCTGCACGAAACCCGGAAATGCAAAAGCGTCCTTCAAGCCGTTGTCGAATGCCCGTTGGCGTATATTGTTGCCGTATTCGAAGACTGTCGCATTTCGTTGCATCATCTTGACCATAGCCTTAACCTGCTCGCCCATGCTCATGCCAGCTCGTCGCAGATACTCCGATGGGTCGTTCTTCCTCAGTTCGTCGGCCTCTTCCTTCGACAGCCCGGCAGGATAGTATCCGTTCAGCGGGTCGTGGGCTGATGTCTGATCGGTTACGATGTCTGGAGTAATGTTGCGCTTGACAAGCTCCGGATAGACTTCAGACGCATTGCCGAGAAGGCCTATGCTAAGTGGTCTCCCATCCTTTTTCGCTTCAGTTGCGAGTTTGACGGCTTCGTCCAGATTGTCGGTCCACGTTTCCAAATACTTGTGCTTCAGTCTCCGATCTATTGCGGTCTTGTCGATCTCAACGATTAGTGCAACACCTTCGTTCATTGTGACAGCGAGAGGTTGCGCTCCACCCATCTCACCGAGGCCTGCGCTTAGGACAAGTCTACCTTTGAGAGATCCTCCAAACTGCTGTTTGGCGGCGGCTGCTAGTGTCTCATAAGTTCCTTGGAGGATCCCTTGTGTTCCGATGTACGCCCAAGATCCCGCAGTCATCTGCCCAAACATGATCAGGCCTTTCTGTTCCAGCTCGTAGAAGTGCTCCCACGTCGCCCATTTTGGCACAAGCATACTGTTGACAATCAGGGCTCGAGGTGCCATCTCATGCGTCTTGAATACGGCGACTGGTTTGCCGCTCTGGATCAGCATCGTCTCGTCCACATCGAGGTTCAGAATCGTCTCGACAATCTTCTCGAAGGACGGCCAGTTGCGAGCTGCACGACCTGTCCCTCCGTACACAATCAGTCTCTCGGGATCTTTCGCGACTTCGGGATCTAGCACATTGTGAAGCATCCTGTAGATGCCTTCGATCTGCCAATTCTTGCAGTGAAGTTGAGAACCAGTGACCACGCGGACGCTCTTCCCGAGCTTGAGCAAATCTGTCCACGTCAAGACAGCAGTGAGGGTGAGTACAGATTAATCTATCCATACTCAATAACCAGTTGGAGAACGCTATTGACTCAAGAAGCGTCGCATGCTGTCACGAAGGAAGACCCCGTCGTAGTTGACGATACGTTCTGTGAAGTCTTCTCGGCCTATTTTGCAAGGGTATTGATCACGGCGGCCACGAATCGATGGGCAGCGGAATCCGCGGTGGAGGCGAAAGGTCTTGGCAGGTCGGCAACTCTGCCTCCGTCTGAAGCGTTCATCGAGCGCGAAGTGCGAACAACCGAGAGTCCCGACGGAAGGCCAGGATACCTGTTGCAGATTGCTGATCGCAAGAGAAGTGAGCTTGAATACTGGCTTGTGGCAAGAATCCGCAAGGGTGTACTTCCGTTTCCGACCACTGCGGTGTTTGACGCGTTTCCTGAAGACAGAGTCGAGTATTCTGTCAAGATAGAGAGTACCCCCATTCAATTGTTCGGCGACGGATACGAAGAGATCACAAATGCTTTTGGAAGAAGAATGTACAGGATCCCTCGTATGGACGGATTCTTTTACGTCGAAGAGGAGTTCGGTATCGGAAAGGGCGTTTCAGGCGGCAACTTCTTGATAATGGCTGATTCCCAAGGTTCGGCTCTGCTGGCAAGCGAAATGGCGCTGGATGCGATCAAAGCGATCCCATATGTGACAGGGAGAGTCGCAGCTTCCGGCAGCAAAGTTGGCGGGCACGCGTATGGAAATGCCGTTGCCACGACAAACGACGTGTACTGCCCATGCATTTCAGACAAAGTTAGACACAGTCAAGTGGGAAGCAATGTGAACTGTGTTTACGAGATAATTGTCAACGGACTGGACTTGGAACATGTGAAGACGGCGATGAAAGCGGGGATTGAGAAAGCAAGGGGCGTCCAAGGAGTCAGGAGGATCACCGCTGGAAACTACGGTGGCAAACTTGGGAGTGGTCGTATCGATCTTCGAGATCTGGTTGGGAAGCAGTCATGAGAATACGTGAGGTTCTGGTTTCGAGCTTGGAGATTCCGATGAAGAAGACTTTCGCTACTTCGAGGGCAAAGCAAGATGTAGCCAAGCACATTGTAGTTCAGCTTTTCTCCGACGATGGCCTTGTGGGTATCGGTGAAGGAGCCCCACGACCGCATATATCCGGAGAGACGATTGAATCCGCCTTCCTAATCGTAGAGAAGTATTTGGGGCCACTCGTGGTAGGCAAAGATCCGAGGCACATAGCGGCTATTCATAGGGACATGGATCAGAGAATTGAATTGAATCCAGCTGCAAAGTGTGCGATCGATCTCGCGCTGTATGATGTCCTCGGCAAGCGGCTTGATGTTCCAGTCTATGAGTTACTGGGTGGCAGGACCAAGGACAGCCTCCACATCAACGGAACCTGTGATGTCCAAGAACCTGAATTGGTATCTGAAATCCTGAAGAGAAGGGTCAAGGAAGGATTCAGGTACTCGATCAAGGTCAAGGTAGGGACAGACCCAACCAAAGACGTCGAAAGGATCAGGATTGCAAGAGAAGCTATCGGAGAAGAAATACACCTTATCGCAGACGCCAACCAGGGCTGGGACGTCGCTACCGCGATAAGAGTGCTCCGAAGGATGGAAGCTTTCGATCTCCAAGTTGCAGAACAGCCCGTGTATTGGAGAGATCTATGCGGGCTAGCTAAGGTTACGAGGTCTACGAGGTCGTCCGTGATGGCGGACGAGGCCGTATGGTCGCCTCATGATGCCATGCAGATCATTCAGATGAAGGCTGCTCACATGATCAACATTAAACTGATCAAGAGCGGCGGCTTGTATGATGCTCAGAAGATAGTCAGTATGGCGCATGCTGCAGACATGACTTGCATGGTAGGTTGCACCTTAGAGACGAGCATCCTATGTGCCGCGCAAGCTCACTTGGCCATGGCTTCAGAGAATGTCGTATACATTGATTCTCTAACGCCACCGGAGTTTCTCGTAGAAGATCCCGCTGAAGGGCTAAGGTGGAGTGAAGATCAAGTGATCTTGCCCGATAGACCAGGGTTGGGAGTAGAACTCAACGAGAGCACGATGAATAGATATGTGACGCGAAAGGTCTCGATAAAGTAGTTTGGGCGCAATCAAGAAGATGTGACGAAGTTTGGACAAGATTCAGTTGCTCAAGATGATTGAGAAAGAACAAGTAGAATTCATCAACTTAATGTATGTTGATCTGTTCGGGCGAACTCGCTCGATGCTTCTGTGTGGCGGCAGGCTCAAGTCGCACCTAGAGAGCGCGCTTGGGACAGGATTCGACGGTTCCTCAGGCGGATTGGGTCTAGTCATAGAAGGCAGTGATGCCTTCCTGAAAGCCGACACATCAACCTTCACAATTCTCCCGTGGGAAGGCAGGAAGACAGCTGCGTTGATCTGCAATGTGCATCGCCCTGACGGCGCACCTCTCGAGAGTTGCCCAAGGTCTATTCTGGGGAGAACAGTTGATCGCATGAAGAAAGAGCTTGGACAAGATGTCGAGGCTATTCTTGGTCCTGAAATGGAATGGTACTACCTGAGAAAAGTTGATGGCAAACTCAAGGTGGCGGATGAAGGCGGCTATATGTCCCCTCCCTCATCAGACGCGGCATATGAAGCCAAGAAAGACATAGCGTCAGCACTCCAGCAAGTCGGGATCATTCCCGACAAGATCCATCACGAGGTTCCATTTTCAAAAGCCGAAATAAACTTCCAACCTGCTCCCGCGCTGAGAGTTGCAGATATGGTCGTTCTCTACAAGGCGACGGTGAAGGCAATCGCTCGATCGCATGACCTCATCGTGACATTCATGCCCAAACCCTATCCAGAGCGAGCAGGAACAGGAATGCACGTGCACCTGAGCCTCGTGGACAGCAAGACAGGCAAGAACCTCTTCTCAGACAGCAACTCCAAGAACGGTCTATCCGAATGCGCACTGCATTTTGTTGGAGGGCTCCTGGAGCATGCGAAGGCATTGGCTGCGGTCACAACGCCGAGCATAAACTCCTACAAGCGACTGGTTCCAGTGCCACGTTTTGAGGCTCCGGTGTATCTGGCATGGGGAATGTACAATCGATCTGCGCTAGTTCGAATCCCACCGTCGTCACCGGAGAATGCCAGGATTGAGTACAGACCAGTCGATGCCTCATGCAACCCGTACTTGGCTTTCGCTTGCATGGTCGAAGCTGGAATGGATGGCATAAGGAAGAAAGCGACCCCGCCGAACCCGATTCAGGAAAACGTGTACCACATGTCGATTGAAGAGAGAAAACAGAGAGGCATAGCCCGACTGCCATCTTCACTCGGAGAGGCTCTGGACGAACTTGAGAAAGACACGCTAATACGAAATGTAATGGGTGACCACGTTTTCGAGAAGTACTTGGCGGCCAAGAGAAACGAGTGGCTGGAATACTGCACCTTGGTCACCGACTGGGAAATGGAACGCTATCTCGACATCTAGGGCGAGTCAGACACAGGGCGATGTGGAGAAAGAGTTCAAAACGCTGCTCTGCAACAGGTCACTTCCTCACCGTGTTGTTTTGAGTAGATCCAAGGGATGACACTAGCTCTAGGCCAACTTGCCCGTGACGTAGTCTAGACCACTGCTTCACTTGGCGCAGCTATTGGGAAAACAACTGACCAAACGCTTATCCACTTCGCGGGTCGGGATAGAGAGCAGTCAGGGGTGAGATGAATGAGTGCTGAGCTCTCGTGGGATATCCTCGCTTGGAAGGAGATCGATTGGAAGAGGCTGACAGAGTTTAATGTAACGAAGCTACAACGATCGATGAGAGACCACCAAATAGATGCGCTGATCGTCCAGAGTTTGGACAATTTTCAATATATTACAGGTTACCGCGTGCCTGCCAATATCAACCTAATGCACTACCTGCATAGGCAGGGAGCGATCTTGCCGGCCGAGGGGGATCAGCCGATAATGCTGGCCGGGGCTGCGGACATCTTCGACGCAAGACATTTCCACTGGATTGAAGATGTGCGATCGATGCCGATCCAGATTGGACTGTGGCCGAAAATCGTGAAGAGTGCACTGGACGATCACGGAATAGTCGGAACGATTGCACTCGATTCTCGAATGCAGCACGGGCTAGCAGAAGGAATCAAGCGAGAACTAGGTGCGAAATACAGCTTTGTCGATGGGTCAGAAATCCTTGAGACCGCAAGAGCGGTGAAGAATGACGAAGAAGTGAAGGTGTACATGAGAGCTCTCGCCCTGGCTGAGGTTCAGATGAAAGCCGCGAGAGATGCCGTGAAGGAAGGCGTTTCAGAGAGCCATGTTGCTGCCACGGCGGAGTACGCATTGAGAATGGCAGATCCAGAGGCTTTTCCTGCTTGGTCACTGTTTGTCATGTCTGGCGATAGAGCGGCCTACCTAGAGAGATCTCCTTCTAGCAAGATAATTCGAAGAGGCGAAATAGTCATGATAGACGGAGGATGCCATTGGAACGGCTACTACTCTGAATTCTCGCGTCATGTGATGGTCGGTGAACCAACCGCCGAGCAAAAAAGAATCTACGCCGTAGCATTCGAGGCCGAACAGAAAGCTCTGGAAGCCATTAAGCCGGGGGTCAAAGCCTCAGCGATCGACAAACTGGCGAGAGGAGTAATCAAGGATGCCGGATACGAGAAATTCCAACATCCTCACATCACTGGACATGGACACGGCCTAGAGATTCATGATCCTCCTCTCATTGGTGATCCTGGACAAGTGAAGGAGTGGGTATTCGAGAAAGGGATGATAGTTGCAGTAGAGCCAGGAATCTTCAAACCCGGCGTTGGCGGTGTCAGAGAAGAGGACGTCGTTCTCGTGACGGAATCCGGCCACGAGGTATTGACCAGAGCGGAGTACGAGAACAAGCTCCTATCATAGTGAATGGCGGACTCGCAAAGAGATCGACCCCGCAAGGAGTCTTCATTCTCCCAACCGTCTTCGGCAGAGATGTTGAAGGTCGCGCATGAAAGCTGTGGAGTGTCAATGTCGAGTCAGATGAGGCACCAGAAAAATTGGCATCTACATTGAAATGAACCGGCCGAAAATTGACGCAGATATGTTTATATCTAGTCGGGGGAGTCTCGTGAAGTCAGCCGACACTGGTCGACTTCCCGCAGTCTCCGGCGGCGGCGTCAACCGGACTATGAGGGCGTTACGCCCTCGGATGAAGTGTTGACCTCCGATTGCGGGGAAATTCGTGAAGGCCCGAACAAACGGTCAGGCGTGATTAAGCCTGCTGGAACGATCGGGTCCAATGAAGGCTTGCAGTCACCTGCCAATTTCCAGTCCGTTTCACATTTTGTGTGTGACGGTATTTCTGAATCGTCCTAACACCGCTTGATCCTGGCGGACCCAACTGCTATCGGGGTGAGACTAAGCCATGCAAGTTGTGCGCTTCTAAGCCACGTTAGTGGCGCAGCGCACGGCTCAATATCATGTGGTTAACTTGCCCTTGGGACGGAGACACCCTCGGGAAACTGAGGTCAATTTCCGATAGATGGAGAGGCCTGGAATGGTTCTTCTTCCAAAAGGAACTGAGAACATGCTTTTCAGTTTCGCCCAAGGATAGGGCCGCACCCGATCAGGTCGCTGGTGAGGTAACGGCTCACCAGGCCTATAACCGGTACGGGCCGTGAGAGCGGGAGCCCGGAGATGGGCACTGAGATAAGGGCCCAGGCCCTACGGGGCGCAGCAGGCGCGAAAACTCCGCAATGCGCGAAAGCGCGACGGGGTCATCCCGAGTGCCGTCCGCTGAGGGCGGCTTTTATCTGGTTTAACTAGCCAAGTGAATAAGGGGAGGGCAAGTCTGGTGTCAGCCGCCGCGGTAATACCAGCTCCTCGAGTGGTTGGGACGATTATTGGGTCTAAAGCGTCCGTAGCCGGCCGGAAAAGTTCTCCGTTAAATCCAACGATCCAATCGTTGGGCCGCGGGGAATACTCTTCGGCTTGGGGGCGAGGGAGGTCGGCGGTAGTCTCGGGGTAGGGGCGAAATCCTATAATCCCGAGAGGACCACCAGTGGCGAAGGCGGCCGACTAAAGCGCGCCCGACGGTGAGGGACGAAAGCTGGGGGAGCGAACGGGATTAGATACCCCGGTAGTCCCAGCTGTAAACGATGCGGGCTAGGTGTCGGGACGGGTACGTCCCGTCTCGGTGCCGCAGGGAAGCCATTAAGTCCGCCACCTGGGAAGTACGGCCGCAAGGCTGAAATCCTGAGAGCCAATTGCATCTTTGAGTCGCCGGATGTCTAATATTTTTCCGCTGACTAGAATTGGTTTGACCAAGGTCTTGGTCAATTTTCTCAAACCGTTCGTTGAAATCTTGTGACGATCATATGATGTTCGGTGAGACTTTGCCAGTCGAAGTCTCTGAGTGAATCGGTTTCTCGGGACAGCAGACTTAAAGGAATTGGCGGGGGAGCACCACAAGGGGTGAAGCTTGCGGTTTAATTGGAGTCAACACCGGGAACCTTACCAGGAGCGACAGTTGGATGAAGGTCAGATTAAAGGTCTTACCGGACTATCTGAGAGGAGGTGCATGGCCGTCGCCAGTTCGTGCCGTGAGGTGTTCTCTTAAGTGAGACAACGAACGAGACCCGCGCTCTTTGTTGCCAGCGGATTCCCACGGGAATCCAGGCACACTAAGGGGACTGCCTTCGCTAAGAAGGAGGAAGGAGCGGGCCACGGCAGGTCAGTATGCCCCGGATCTCCTGGGCCACACGCGAGCTGCAATGGTTGGGACAATGGGATCCGACATCGAAAGATGAAGGCAATCCTCAAACCCAACCTCAGTTGGGATCGAGGGCTGCAACCCGCCCTCGTGAACATGGAATCCCTAGTAACCGCGTGTCATCATCGCGCGGTGAATACGTCCCTGCTCCTTGCACACACCGCCCGTCGCTCCATCCGAGTTTGGTCTGGGCGAGGCGTGATCGTCTTGGTCACGTCGAGCCTAAGCTAGGCAAGGGGGGAGAAGTCGTAACAAGGTGGCCGTAGGGGAACCTGCGGCCGGATCACCTCCTTAGAATTTCAGGTAGACTGGAGGGCAAAAAAATTACTGCAAGCCAATGATTACATGCAACTCCTAAGGATCTTAGGAGTGAAGGGCAAAGTGAACCATCGTGGTTCATGATGAAAGCCATG
>JALHTB010000148.1 GCA_022865625.1 Candidatus Bathyarchaeota archaeon | reverse complement strand
TCCTTGAACTTCCTGTACCCGTTATCTGGGCACGTCTTGCACTTCTTGACATACACTGTCTGAACCTCTAACGGCTGTTTCGACACATAGTTGCTTGGGCAGATCTTGCACGGGACTTCTTCCATAAACCAAGAGTCGTCGTACTTCGCCCAGCTCAATGAATTGACAATGTTGATTCCGTTGCTAGTCCCAATTCGGAACTTGTCCGGACGAAGGAGATTAGGCGCGTTGGCCGCCGCGTATATGGATCTGATCGCTTCCAAGAAGTTGGTTACGCCGCCAGCCGCCTTTACGCCCAACCTATCGCCGACCGTATCACGCATCAGCTTCAAATGGGCAGGGTACGCTCCCATTGGTCCGAAACCAGTGGAGGTCTTGACGAAAGCGGCGCCTGCCTCTTCAGAGATCCGGCAGGCTTCCACAATCTCCTGGTCCGTGAGGTAACCGGTTTCAAGAATCACCTTCACCGGCGCTCCGTCCGACTTCTTCACAACTGTCGCGATGTCGTCTCTGACGAAATCACGCATCGTCTGACTCTCACTTCCGGACGAGGCAGTCATCTCTCGAACCTTTCCTATGTTGATGACCATGTCAATCTCGGTCGCTCCGTTCGCGATGGCGTCCGAAGTCTCAAACCCTTTCGATTCAGTCGACATCTGTCCGAGCGGAAAACCAACCACGCACGCAATGCCTACTCGGCTTGACTTGGACTTCAGATACTGCGAGGCTTCACGTACCCAGCATCCGTTGATACAGACAGTCGCGAAGCGGTGAGCGCCAGCCTCATCGCAAACCGATCTTATCTTTCTTCGGAGGACGTGCGGCTTGAGCTCGGTGTGATCGATCAGGCCCGCAATCTCTCCCTCATCCA
Source organism: Candidatus Bathyarchaeota archaeon (assembly GCA_022865625.1). The sequence goes on along the minus strand of JALHTB010000148.1, from coordinate 9,423 downwards.
GCAGCTCAGCGACTTGGCGAAGAGATTGACTGGAAATCCTCACAGGCTTTCTCCGATCAAATAGAGCAGTCTGAAGGAATGAACCTTCCTACCGTGCCGCTATCCTGTGCAGGCATGTTGAGTGTGATCTGAATGAAGTATTAGTCTCGAATGACGCCTTTGTATTGTAGATTGAAGACCAGTAGGTTTTTAGGCGCCGGAGGCCTCTGCGCGTGCAAGAAGTGCTCACAGCCGCGTGGACATCCACAAGACTTTGAGTTCTTCACGAGATGACCAAAAGCCAAAGCAGTAAGATCGCGGAAGTCTGAGAACAAATCCGAATTCTAGTTCCCGTAGCTGCTCACAGCATGACAGAACGGTGGATCGAGTTTTCGGCCTCTAGTACTGATTTGCGACCTTCACGCAGAGGCTGAGGAGAAATCAACAATGAGTAATTTCGAAGAACTGGGCCTAAGCCCAGAGATATTAGGCGCTGTTAAAGCGCTAGGATTTGACGTGCCGTTTCCTATCCAAGAAGCAATAATTCCGCTTCTCTGGAGTGGGAGCGATGTAATTGGTCAAGCACACACCGGAACAGGAAAGACCGCTGCATTCGGCATCCCGATCCTTGAGATCGTTGATGAGAACAACCCGAAGATTCAGGCGTTGGTGCTGGTTCCGACACGCGAGCTTGCGATGCAGGTAGCTGACGACATCAACTCGTACGGCAAACTCACGCGCAAGCACGCATTAGCGATCTATGGTGGACAATCAATCCACGCTCAGATTGACGCGTTGGAAGATCGCCCACAGATAATCGTTGGAACACCTGGTCGCATAATCGACCATCTCGAGCGCGGAACCCTTCGCTTCGAGAGCGTCCAATGTGTTGTGATAGATGAGGCGGACAGAATGCTCGACATGGGTTTCATAAACGATGTCGAACGCATTCTCGACAAGACCGGAAGACGCCAAACAGCGTTCTTCTCGGCGACAATGCCCGAAGAAGTGCTACGGGTCGCCCGTAAACACATGAAGAACCCACGCGAGGTTCTAATCGAATCGGAGGACCTTAACGTCAAAGAGATCAAACAATGCTTCTACGAAACAGACAGAGAAAGAAAGCTCGATACACTCGTGAGTATCCTGCGAGACGGAAATGTCCAACGTGCCATAGTGTTCTGTCGAACCAAGCGAACCACATTCTGGCTGAGCCAGATGCTCAGAAGAATAAACGAGCATGCAACTGCAATAAACGGCGATCTCTCCCAGAGCCAACGCGACAGAGCAATGGACGAGTTTCGAAGCGGTCGAAGCCGCATACTAGTTGCTACAGACCTAGCTGGCAGAGGTTTGGACATTGACGGCGTCACACACATCATCAACTATGACGTCCCTGACGACCCGTACACCTACTTCCATCGGATTGGTAGAACAGGACGGGCTGGCAAGACAGGAACAGCGGTGACGATCGTGTCCGCGGATCAGAATGCAGACTTCCGAGCAATACAGACCATGGGTGACTACCAAATCGAACGCCTACACCTCGCCAAGTCCGACACACATGCATTCCCCGGCAGGAACAGAAGCCAAGACGAGTCTCACAACGATAGGCGGCGAGGATTCGGAGAAAGACCTCGCCGACACTTCGGACACACTCGCGGCTCGGCCTTCCGAGGCCCGCACCGCCAAAGCGGTGCGTTCATAGAGGACCTACGACCGTAAGGGCGAGAGGTCACATGCCAGTAGCCGTCAGAACCCTGGGCAGCAGACGAGGCCCCGACCGAGACTTCGTTTATCTTCTGATGCTTGCAAGAAAGTATGGCCTAGAACCTACAGCTTTGCACAATGCCATGCTGAGAGCGAAGACTAGGAAAGAGGCGACGTGTGGTCCTCTGGAGATAGAGCTTCGAGACCGCGGAGACAAGACCTTCTGTTTCATGTTCTCACAGAACGAACGGTCGGTCGCGCAAGCTTCTGTTTCCGATGCTTCATTGGCGAGGCTCACCAATGTGCCTCAAGAATTCAAGCGGCTACTGAACAGCAAACACGGACCGATAACGGCCGACGACCAAGCGGAAACAGAAAGACGAATCCGTGACCTCCAAATCGGCTTGAAACATGTCAGTTTGAAAGCCAAGGTTACTGCCAAGTCTGAGGTCAGAGCCGTCGAATCGAGAAACGGCTCACCGCTCGTTGTGTGCGTCGCGACCCTCTCAGACGGCACAGGAGAGATACGACTCCCCTTGTGGAACAAACAGATCGACTCCGTAAAGAAGAACGACATGGTGATGATTCGCGACGCTGCCGTCAAGAACTTCAGGGGTGAAATGCAGCTATCTCTGCCGTGGAAGACGGGAACCATCTCGGCTGTGCATTCGACGGATTGAATCCTGTCAACGATGCACGAAGGTTCTCAGCACGACCTAAATACAACGAATACGCTCCCTCCCACATTCAAGCGAGTCTATGAGACATGCCGGAAGACAGCTCAGAGACCAAAGCTCCGACGAAACTGGATATCGACCGGCCTCAAGACTTCAAGTTCCACCTGGCGTATGGAGTCTATTCTCATGCATGGGACGAGAACTCTTCCGACGCTGCCAGGACTAGGCTGAATGAGCTGATATCATCCCTGTCAAAGGATGACAGCGACGACGGCTACCATGCCTTCTACGCCGGGATACAGGAATACCGAAGTGATTCCATGGTATTCAGATCTGGCCGGACGAGGATTCAGACTCAGAGAAAGAGGGATTGGCAGAAGAGAGACACAAAAGACCGAAGAGACAGCCGTCACAGATGAGAACTTGCTGCCAACTAGCGGTTTCACGTTGTATCAGGATTGTGACCACACCTCAGGGGCACTCGCTCATTCTTGTCGATATCACTGAAGAGATTGAGGATGTCTGCTTCGATTTTGCCGTCGCTTTTTCGCAATGGGGCCGTTCAACCTAACCGAAACTCTTTTCCTGCCAGTAACGAAACGCGTCTGCGACCGCCGATGTCGACGACTGCCAAGCTCTGCAGCAAATGTGGAGCTCCTCTTGATTTGAACTCAAGGTTTTGTCCCGAATGCGGCGCATCTGTAGGCCCGACGGTCTCCATAAGGCCTAAACACGAAAAACATCCGGCACGCTGGCTTGCTGTCGGTTTGACCGTGGTGTTGATTGGGGTTCTGTTCTATCTGTCGCAGAGAATTGTCATGGCTGCACAGGTCTGGTTGGCATATTTCGTAGCGGGCATGGGAGTCATCCTTGTGATCTCTGGGCTAGTGCGCTATTCGGGAAGACGCTTGCCGCGAGCTGGAGACCGCGTAGTTGAACCCAGAGGACATGTCGAACAGCCACAGAAAGCCAAGTTCTCAGGACAACTCGGAATCGAACATGCTGCATTGACAGGAAAGAAGATTCTGTTCGAGTTTGATCCCTCGATGCCGTACCAGATGGTCGTAAGAGACTTCGCTCTTGAATGCGCTTCCAACAAGGAGGCAATAGTCATCCTGACGCCAGCCGGAAGCGTAGTGGAGCAGGCCATACGCAGCGATGAGAATATCGAAGTCGTAGAGCTGACCCACGATCTAATGCTGTCCTCCGTTCTAGACAACCATCAGGCAAGACCTCTGAATGTCGTCTATGACAGCTTGACTGATTTCGCGTTGTCTGCGGATTCGAGAACCGCGTACAAATTCGCATTGAATGCGCTGAGGCAACTTTCCGACCCGAAGGTCACTGCTGTTTTCCTGCTTAACCCCTCCGCCCATGAACCGAAGGATGTCAGCAGCCTGAGAGGGCTTTTCAGCAATCAAGTCGCCTACGGAAAAGAAGGAATAAGCAGCATCAAATTGGCATAATTGGATCGTTACTACGTAGGAGTCTCTTGCTTCTATCAAAAGCGTTATCTCTCAATACAGTGAATCCTACTCAGATCACGGCCGATTTTCAGGAGAGTGTTGGCTTGTCGATAGAGGCGAATAGAAGGATCGCTTGGGACTTTCATGCTGCCCTCAACAACCGAGACATAGACAAGGCAATGTCGATGTTCGCAGACGACGCTAGCTGGATCGTGATGCCGGGTGCCACAATGCACAACAAACAGGAGATCAGAAAATACTTGGAGAAGACCATGAAGAACTACCCGAAGTTCGTTGTTAGAGACATCCATCCCCGGTTGTTTCAGGAGACATGCTGACCCACGAGTATATTCACGAGGTGAGATTGCAGGACGGCCGGGAGGGACAGATCCCAGCAGTCGTCGTGATGGAACTACGTAATGGTAAGATCGATCAGATCCGCTACTACATAGACAAGCTTGAAGCAGCAAGACAGATGGCAAAGGGGATCATCGAGAAAAGAGCTGTTGCAGGCATCACCAAGCAAGTAGACGAATTGATCAATCCCTAGCAATTGCCGTGCGACTGTCCGTCCATCTTTCTACTCTAGAGACTTCCGAACGAAAGATCAGTGACATTCTTCATGTTCTGAAGCTGTTCCGCGCAGTCATCGCAGACTCGTTTCTCGAACTCCATCTTCGCAAGGTGCTCCTCAATCATGAGCGGAGTAGGTTCTGACTGAAGAAAATGAGCCGTGAACTTTGCCATACGTGTTGCTGTTTTCCTCTGGCACATTTCACAGTCGCTTGCTCGATCACCTCTTCTGGGCATTGAATCTATCATTGCTGCTCAGCCTCATGCTGGACCATGGCTGCCGTTTCGAATGCCATAGTCTGAGGCTGCTTGGATTCAAAATGTTTGCGATGCTGCCACGTGAAGCGGTATTTCGGCAAGTGAGATATCTCACTCATGCGAATGTGACGGTGATCCCCGTTGAGACGGTGTGTCCTCTCGCTTGACCAAGGAACCACAAGCTCGCGCGCAGTCCTCTTCGATGAACGATGCGGAGTAGTCAGGTCTGCGAAAGAAGAATTCCGCCAGGTCTTTCCTCGTCCAGGATGGGTTGAGCATGACCCGATGGCAATCTGGTCGACTCAGCTCCACACAGCCAGGAAGACTGCTCTTGGGCATAGGAATAGGATCGCTGGTATCGGAGTAACGAATCAACGCGAGACCACTATCGTTTGGGACAGGCGCACAGGCAGACCCATACACAACGCAATAGTCTGGCAGGACAGAAGAACCGCTCCGATCATAGACGACCTCGTATCAAGAGGCTACACCTCATACATCCGAAGGAGCACTGGCCTCATTCCTGATGCATACTTCTCAGGACCGAAAATCAAATGGCTCCTAGACAATGTCCCGAAAGCCAAGAAGAGAGCTAGAAATGGTGATCTCCTCTTCGGAACCGTTGACAGCTTTCTGATCTGGAAGCTCACAGGAGGTCGAGTTCACGCCACAGATTACTCGAACGCCTCTCGGACCATGATCTATGACATTAGCCGCCGGTCGTGGAATCGAAAGCTGCTCGATCTTCTCGGAATTCCATCAGAGATGCTACCTGAGGTGAAGTCCTCAAGCGAGATACTTGGTTACACAGAGAAAGGTCTCTTTGGGAGAGAGATTCCGATCAGCGGAGTTGCTGGTGACCAGCAGGCCGCTCTTTTCGGTCAGGCTGGTTTCGAAAGAGGCGTCGCCAAAAACACGTACGGTACGGGATGCTTCATCCTCCTGAATGCGGGAGACCGCCTTCCGAAGCTTCATTCCGGATTGATCTCTACGATCGCTTGGGGCCTCAACGGCAAGGTCACCTACGCGCTGGAAGGAAGCGTATTCATCGGCGGCGCAGTCATTCAATGGCTACGAGATCAGCTTGGCATAGTGAAGAAGGCCTCAGATACTGAGCAGATTGGACTCGAGACACCGACCAGTGGCGGCGTATTCTTCGTTCCTGCACTCACTGGCATCGGTGCGCCATATTGGAACATGTATGCGCGAGGTCTCATAATTGGAATCACTCGCGACACGACGAGAAACCAAATCGTCAGAGCCGCGTTGGAGTCGATCTGCCTCCAGAGCGTAGATGTTCTAGAAGCGATGACGAAGACCACTCGGAATCAACTACGGTCGCTCAGAGTCGACGGAGGAGCGTCAGTCAACAATTTCCTGATGCAACTCCAAGCCGATCTGCTCGGGATCCCGATTGAGCGGTCAGCAATTCCTGAGACGACCGCGTTGGGAGCAGCATTCCTCGCCGGCCTAGCTGTCGGAGTATGGGATGACTTAAGCGAACTCAAACGCGTAAGGAAGGTAAACAGGATCTTCAGACCGAGAATGTCTGCCAAGGCACGCGAGCAGATACGCGCAGGATGGAAACGGGCAGTTCAGAGATCACTTAACTGGGAGACGCCTAGCTGACTATCGGGACCTTCTGGACCTCTTTCGCCGAGCAGGAACTCTCTTCCGTGTCCTAACTGTAGGTTTCGACGGCTTCTTTTCGTATACGTGACGTATGGCAATCTCGTTCTTGTATGCTGCAACTTGCACGGAGATCCCGTGATTACTCCAACGTAGGAGCTTGCCCATTGTCTTCGCGACTTTCATGCAGCAGTCTAGACCCTCGCATCTTCTCCACGCGATCAGGCTTCTTCGAATCATGAAGTCGCTCAGAGTGAGCGCGGATTCCCTTTCGACGGCGTGAACAACCTCAGCCATGATGTCCGGATTTGTCCTGCATATTCGCTCTCGTAAGCGCTTGTCCTTCTTCACATAACCGAGGACTTCTTTGTATCGGGAACCGTAGAGTGAGACCAAATGGTTGAGCACTTCCTCGGTGATTCCGTGTTCTTTGGCGATCGACTTTGCCTGGGTCTTGGCTCGTTCGAGTTCAGTCAAGTCGGCTCCGGGGAGGATTTCTTTGGCAGTTGTGCAAAGGGCGCCAGATCCTAGTTTGTCACAGACGGCATCTATCACGTCTTGTGAGATGCCTCGGTAGGCTGTCAGTTTGCCACCGATCACGGAGATGAGCCCTTTGAGGCCTTCCTTCTTTTCGTGATCGTAGATTATGTGGCGGCGGGTGACGGATGACTCCTTGAGACCTTCGATTCGAAGGAGTGAGCGCACGCCAGCGATTGTGTAGAAGATACGATTCCACTGTGTTCTTGGGAATGCCTTCTGAACCTCGGTTCGCAGGTATTCGACGTCGTCCACTTCAGCTTTCACGGCGTCCATGTCTTGTTCATAGTCAGTGTCGGTTGTCCCTACGAGCGTGAATCCGATCCAAGGCATCACGAAGTATGCTCGTCCGTCAGATGCGAAGAGGGCTACGGCATCGCTTGTTACTTTCGGGGTCACGAGGTGGATTCCCTTCGTTGTTCGGGCTAGTGGGTGTTCCTTTGGCCTCACTTCCTGTACAACCTCGTCAAGCCACGGGCCCCCAACATTGACAACCAGTCTGGATCGGAACTCGGTTGTCTTGCCTGAGAGCGTGCCCCTGACTTTCACCCCAGAGACCAAGCCCTTCTCCTTCATGAGCCCGACAACGTTCGCATGATTCAACAGCAACGCGCCGTGGTTTCTTGCGGAGAGCACGTTCTCCATGCAGAGACGTTCTGTGAGCGCGATCTGGGAATCATAGTAGACATATGCGCCCTTCAGGTCGTTCTCTGCGAGCGCGGGTTCCGCCTTGATCACTTCCGTTTTGTTGAGGTATCCGTGATTTGGAAGTGACTTATCGTAAGAGAGGAGATCGTATAGGATCATGCCAATCTTGAGTTTCATCCTATGAAGGAAACCTCCGTAGAGTGGGATGAGGAATTTCAGGGGATGAACAAGATGCGGCGCAAGTCTGAGGAGGATTTCCCGTTCTCTGAGTCCTTCTCTGACAAGACCGAGATCATAGTTGGCTAGGTACCGTAGGCCGCCATGGATCATTCTGCTTGAGCGGCCGCTTGTCCCGTAGCAGAAGTCCTCTTTCTCAAGAAGCACCGTGCGGAGGCCTCTCATTGCGGCGTCCCGGGCCACGCCGGTGCCGATCATCCCCCCTCCAATCACGGCAACGTCGAATTCCGTTTTTGCCAGTTTCGCGAAATCTCTGCGAGTAGGCATAGTAACCGAGTAGAACGGTAGACCTTCCTGTCTTATACGTTAGAGTCATGCTGAATCATTGTGAACGGATCTTGTCGAGCACAGGTTGGCAGCATATGGAGAGCAGTTTCGAAGGCGCTCGTGGCACACAAATCTACTACCAAGCCTGGACACCGACCGGAAGGCCGACGGCCACACTCGTGATGATTCACGGACAAGGCGACCACTGTGGTCGGTATGCCCACGTCGCCGAATACATGGCGCGAAGGAACTACTCGATATGGGCTCAGGATCTCCGTGGACATGGCAAATCAGGTGGAAAGCGAGGGCACGTAGACAGCTTCGACGACTACCTGGTGGACACAGATCGTCTCATTCGAATTGGTAAGGAACATGACCGATCGTCAACGACGATCCTGCTCGGACACAGTCTAGGCGGACTTCTTGCCACTAGGTTCGCCGAGGAACGGGGAAGTGAACTCGCGGGCCTGATTGCGACAGCACCGCTCTTTGCGCTAAAAATGAAACTCCCTGCTTGGAAGAAGTTCATCGGCAGGACGCTCTCAAGCATTATTCCAACCCTCACGCTCCGAACAGGCCTAGACGCGAACCTTCTATCACACGACAGAAAGATTGTCCGTGACTACACTGGTGATCCACTGGTCCACGGCGTCGCCAGCGCACGATTCTACACCGAGTTCCTTCGCGGAGCGGATGAGACTGTCAACGGTGCTGACCAACTCACGTTGCCTTGCCTGATAATGCACGGTGGTGCTGATGGAATCGTTGATTCATCAGCGACAGTCGGTTTCTTCAAGAAGATCGCGTCGTCCGATAAGACCTTGAAGGTCTACGACGGCTTCTATCATGAGATACTGAACGAACCTGGCAAGGAGAGCGTTCTCGGCGACATAAGCACGTGGCTGTCAGCGAGAATCTGAGACGACTCGACCGGGGGCATCGTCTCAGAGGGCTAAATATGTTGGATCTGCACATACTCGTGTAGGGATATGTGTGGAAAAACCGCATAGACCATTAGGAATAACGATTCTAGCAGCACCCTGAGAGTGCCCGTCCCCGACGATATCGATCAGCTTTTTACCCTGCCCAGATGCCTGCACCTTCACTCAGGTTCGCACGAAGCATGGTATTGTGACGCACAGGAATTGCAGCCCCGCTCAAAGTATGCACCAATGCATTCGATCAAGTATCTACTGTGGTGGCTGATGTCTGGCACGAAAGGCGGCAAGACACGAGGCCGCCTGATACTTGCACTGCGGCAGCGACCTGCGAACGCGAATCAGCTTGCGGAGGTTATGGCGGTCGACTACAAGACGGTCCGTCATCACCTAGAGGTGCTTCAAAGGAACGGTCTCGTCACGTACACCGGCGAACGCTACGGAGCGACATACTTTCTCTCACCCCAGCTCGACGAGAACTTTGCGATCTTTGAAGAAATCTGG
>JALHTB010000147.1 GCA_022865625.1 Candidatus Bathyarchaeota archaeon | reverse complement strand
GTTGTTTCTGATTCCTGTGAGTTCACCGATAACGACTGTTGACGCGCCTTGACTGTAGATGTCCTTGATGAATTGTCGAGCAAATGCGGCTACTGCATGTCTGAAACGCCTCTTCCTTATCCTATAGAGTCTTGTGAGCTGCTTCGACCTCTTCTTTCCATTCACGGTGAGGAGCCGCTGCTGGTGTCGAGCAATGCGGTTGGTCCAGTACCACCAATCTGCTAAGAGGCGACCGGACTGGTATGCGACTGGTTGACGCCATTCCGGGAGCCAGACGGTTGCGATGTTCCTTACGCCTAGGTCGATGTAGCATGTCTTGGACCCTAACGGGGTGATTATTGGCTTCACTTTAACAGATTGAAAGACACGCCACTTCTTCGACAATGTATCCCATGCAACCTCTAGGCGGCCTTGTTTGCCAGTCCATTTTGGTTCGCCCTTGAACGGAATTGAGAGACGACGCGGGAGATCCACACGGCCTTGTCGTATGTGGTAGCTGTCGCAGCGGAACAGTATCCTGAGCAGGTATCGTCCGTCCCGTTTCCAGTAGCCTGGCGGCTTCACTTGCTTGATCGTGGATGGAAGCTTACCATTCTTCTCCATGCGCTTCAACGCGAGAAACGCACGCCATGCCTCATTGTTCTTTCGAACAACCTGCTGCGCCGTAGCGGAGCCAACGAGTGGGACATACTTCTTGTAGGCTTGCGGGTTCCAGTCCAACTTCAAGTAGTCGCTGTATCGTTGGCGGTGGAGGTAATTCACTTCATTCCAGAGCTTCGCGCAGTTCACGGCCAACTCTTGGAGAATGCGGTGCTGTTCCCGCGTCGGCGCGAGGTTGAAGAGGTTGGTGCGTTTCATTTCTTGCTCTGCCTCTGAATGTACTCCCTTAAAACTACTGAGGGCTCGCTTACTCCACGACTAAAGTCGGGAGCTTGCGCTCGCCATGTTATGGTCAGTGACGTCCTTTCGCACGACACTGATTTCGATAGGGTGAAAGGAGTTCGTCGTTTGATTTCTCTCTAACAGGCGCTCGCCATTATCGAGCATCCGGCCGCCGATGCTTCTTATGAATCCAGTCCATAATGACAGGGTGGCCTCATGGAGCGCGGATGTGGTAATGGGGCCAAATCTCATGATATTCTTCGAAATTTCGAAGCGAAATGCGGAGCCAAGCCCAAGGATCCGCTTAGAAGGGCGATGGCTCGTGGATGATCGTTTTGGGTTCAGGTGATAGTAGTTTCACTCGTCTGTAGTCGAGGGTGGGCACCCCAGGTTCATTGGTTCCTCGCTCGTCCGACCGGCCAGGGTGGTGTACATTCTTTTGACGCATGAGCAAGGACTCGCGGACTTGATTCCCAAGATTCGCTCGTGGGCAAGTCTACTTGCTTCAGAGAGTCGAGACCCCAGCTGGATATGGGACGCCTACGTCATGCCTGCTGATGTGGATCATCTGTCAACTCAACTGCAATCCCTTCACGGTGCTTTGATTGGCTTAGTCGGGTTTCAAGGGGTTGGGAAGAGTAGCGCCCTACTCGCTTTGAGCACTGGCTCACGCGAACCAAAGACGGCAGAATCGCAAAGTTTGCAGACCATTCTTTTCAAATGGCGCAGAAGCTCCGATCTCTTCCGATCACTGATGGAGTACAATCATGAAGCGTCAGTCGAGTTCCGGTCGGAGTATGAACGCAAATTAGAGGGGGTATCCATTGATCGAGCGGAGCGGGTAGGCGGAGCGAAGATAGTGCGACTTCGCAAATATGTCTGGCGCGATCTTCTTCGGAGTAAGCATACGATCTTCATCGATATGCCTGATTACTCGAAGACGGATCGGCGTTTGATGGCGAAGGATTTGGAGGAGATATACTGGCTCTGGAACTCGCTGCGTCTAACCGACGCAACGCCAGGGCCGAACCTTGTCATCGCTATTCAGAAGGAGATGTTTGGCGGACATTTCTTCTTCGATAAGATGAGTAGGATAGAGCTGAAACCTCTGCAGCCTAGCGAGATGGTTGAAGCGTATGTGAAGCAGTTCAAGACGACGGAGCCATTCAGTGAGGATGCCCTTCTCACGGTCGCTCGCATGAGTCGGGGCATATTCCGTCGGTTCCTACGTTACATCTCGCTAACGCTTGATCTGTGGTCAACCGGATCTCAGCCTCCTAGATCGATCGACACAGCAACCGTGAAGAAGGCTGTGACAGCCGAGCGTTTGGCGGAGGACATGGAGCTTGAGCTTGTGGAGCTCTTTCCGAAG
>JALHTB010000146.1 GCA_022865625.1 Candidatus Bathyarchaeota archaeon | reverse complement strand
GAGTGCTTGGATACTTCTCTCTTTCCTGACCTACGCTCTTTAGAGACCAGGGACTGTCGAAGCAGTCTGATACTTGCACGCAACTCTTATTGTTCAACACCGTCAACTGGCGTCATGTGGCGGTCTATTGTCATCTGGAGACATGGTAGCAGGGAAGGCAAGAGTGATCGATCTGGTAGACTACCAGAAGGGTTCCGTAGTAAGCCGGACAATACTTGAGAAGGAGACAGGAACGGTCACACTGTTCGCCTTCGATCAGGGACAAGGTCTCAGCGAACACACAGCACCATACGACGCGCTGGTCTGCATTTTCGAGGGCGAGGTGGACGTCACAATCTCGGGGAAAACCCACCGGCTGAACGCAGGTGAAATGATCATCATGCCAGCCAATCAGCCACACTCTCTGAGAGCAGTGCAGAGATTCAAGATGAAATTGACCATGATACGCTCTTGAGCCCGACGGACCTCACCTCTCGCAAACATATACGTGATTCAAATGAATTGACCGAGCGCCGCCTGCGGTGTGACAGATTACCGACCAATCATGGAGAGTAACAGATTGCCCAAGGAATTCCTGCTCAGCCCAACAGTCGTACTCAGATCGGAGCCTCAATACTACAATGCACACGCCGCGTTCGATTGCTCGAGCACTAGGACAGAGTATCTTACCGAGGACGAGTACAGGACCTTGGCGTACATCTACTCGACCCCCTCGGGCGTAGATGAGATCTCCAAATCTATCGGCATCAAGCATCAGAAATGTGAGAGATTCCTCAACCGCATGGCAAAGAATGGATACGTCCAGGTGAACCCTGACAGGCCAATCGTCAGACCACCTAGGCAAGCCAAAGCTGACCCTGCACTGTTCGGGCAGTTCGTTCTACCATTCCTTTCAGCTCCCGCTTCGGTCGATATCTTCGTAACAAGCAGATGCAACCTGAACTGCGTTCACTGTTTCTCAAGCACAGAGGACTCGACCACACGTGAGTTGTCACTCAAAGAAGTGAGAGGTCTGCTGGATCAACTCGAGGAACTTGGAGTCTTCGAAGTAAGAATCAACGGAGGCGAACCACTACTTCATCCGGACATAGATGAGATTCTGATGACTCTCAAAGGGAAGAGATTCCGCAAGGTGATATTGACGAATGGCACCCTGCTGAATGAGAAGAAGGTGCGCCTCCTCGAGGAATCAGGTGTTGTCCCCACGGTCTCCTTGGACGACTCAAACGAAGAGGGACACGACCTCTTCAGGGGAGTCAAAGGATCCTTCCATCAAACAGTAGAAGGCCTGAAGCTACTCCGGAAACACGGAACTCAGTACGGAGTAAACTCTTGCTTGCACAGGAAGAACCTGGGCCGCCACAGACAGATCGTCGAATTGGCAGCCGCACATGGAGCACGTAGGATAGCCTTCCTGGACCTGAAGCTTTCAGGTAGAATGAGGAAGAACGCCGTTTGGATTCCATCATGTGACGAATATCACGCGCTGCTGCCTGATCTTATGCTCGACAGAGCCTCATATGCGCGCAAGATAGATGTTGCGTTGGACACCTTCCTGACTTGTCGTCCACTTGAGGAGGCCGTCTCAGAGGCTAGGCGAGGGTATGTGTCCTGTCGGGCGGGCAGAAGCAGGCTGTCAGTAGATAGCAGCGGCGCGGTCTACCCGTGCAACCTCGTTCTTTCCGACCCCAAATGGAACATGGGAACCACAAGAACCGAGGGAATATCTGATATCTGGTTCTCCAACAAGTGGTCGTTCTTCAGAGGAGGCGTGAAGATAGGCGATCTGAACAAGTGTAGAGACTGCAGGAATCTGAAGAGATGTGGAGATTTCTACTGTAGACTCGTTCCATACCTAGCTAATGGCGACCCGTTCGGTCCCAATCCCAGATGTGGCTAGATCCGCATCAACTGGAAGATCCGGGAAAACAAAGGAGTAAGCAACTTCAGGGCGAACTCGCGTTTCTTGTAGAAGAGGAAAGCAAAAGGAAGCATGAACAGTAGCAATACGAAAAGCCAGTAGTTTGAGAGGAAAACTGACAGCTTGTCGACGGGAAGCATTTCTCCGCCGACGACGGGCCCGGGGACAACCGCTCCTCCACTCTGGGTCGGGCCTGACTTGAGAACGAGAGCTCCAACATGTCGAGTTCTACGTGATCCGACCCGCATATCCCATCAGTCAAGTCGTACCGGGCGTGGTCTTTAAAGCATTTTTGTATTATTGCGAGAGAACCACCCGATCATGATCTTGATACTTAGACACAGGTTGTTCCTTGCCGTCTAGGTGCAATGCGGCGAAGAACTGCTGACTCTCATGCATACACGACTGGGCGCCAATGATGAGGAAGATGCCCCACTGAAGAAGATCCTTGAGTCAATCGCGAAAGACGAGGAAAAGCATGGAGAAATGCTCAAGCTCGCGATCGAAATAGCCTCAACTAAGAAGAAGCCCTGATCAACCTCGTGTGCTTAAACTTACCGTGGAGACTCTTCCATTCAAATCTGCGAGAAACGATTACGGCGTTGTGATGCACCTAGACATCCTTGATATTGACTGGAAAGCAACTGATCAACCAAGAAGGAGAATGCGGGCCAAACCGAGATCGCGTCAGCCATATCATTGCGATTCGCGAATGATTTCGTAGGATCTCTTGGCAGCCCAAGCCACAATGGGGACACAGCGCTCACTATGGATCCTGCTTCGGTATGCTTCAATTCCTGTCGAGGTCTTGAGGTCGACCTTCGTCAAGTCGCGGCACTTGCATGAGCCGAACGTTTTCGCGAACTCGTTGTAGAATCGATCTACTGCATTGTAGCACGCATCTCGGCTTTCTTCTGGCCTGTCGCGGCCCATAGCTAGGCTGATCGCCATT
>JALHTB010000145.1 GCA_022865625.1 Candidatus Bathyarchaeota archaeon | reverse complement strand
TCGCTGTAACCTTCCGCTCCAATCTCGCGGGCCCATTCGGGAGTCACAGCTGCTCCACCGACGGCCACTTTTACGTTCTTGCGAATGCCTGCTTTCGAAATCGCATCGATTGTGTTCTTCTGTTCCGGAGTCGTAACAGTGAGGAGTGCAGACATTGCGACTATCTGCGCCTTCGACTCCTTTGTCTTGTCCACAAACTTCTCAGGTGGTACGTCCGCACCGAGGTCGTTGACTTCGAAGTCAGCTGACTCCAGCATTACTGCAACAATGTTCTTTCCTATGTCATGGATGTCTCCACGGACTGTCCCGATGACAACGACACCTGCGCTCTTCCGTTGCAGTTTGCGTTGGAGGATGATTGGTCTGAGAACCTCTACTCCCGCCTTCATGGCTTCGCCCGCCATGACAAGCTCTGTAAGGAAAGCTTCCCCCGCCGCGAATCTATCTCCGATGGTTCGAACACCTCTCGCTAGACCATCATCGATCGCTTGGATCGGATCAACCCCCAGCTTCACCGCGTCCTCAGCGGCGGCTCGCACTCTGTCGGCGTCCAAGTCAAGTACGGCTTTCCTCAGGTTCTCGATGACGTCAGACTTTGAACTCATCTCAGCAGTACTCCCTTTCAGGCTTCAGACAGTTGAGGCCATATCAATATTAGCTTTAGATCCTTTGCATCTCTTCTCGCTGCGGCACACCAAGGCCGATTTGAATGAGTACCTGGCATCTGCAACAAGCGCCCTCGAGACATTGAAGTGAGTGAAGGGTCAGCCATGGCTGCTCACTGGGCTGTTTGGACTCATACCTGTTGAGCTCTGCGTCACGTTCTCAGGTGTCTAGAACGTATGACAGGATCTGTTCCTCGCACAACTCGATCAAGGTTCTCTCGTCTGGGCTTGTGTTCTGGAGAGATGTGGTTGGATTCCATCTTGACCAGTCTCTCAATCTTGGATGTGAAGTCCTCTGCCTCTGTGCCGATTGTGGAGTCCGTCGCGACCTGTTCATCACCAACGAGATTGCCCGTAATCTCGATTCCGCATGCATAGATGAGTGATTCGTCAACTTCTTGAGCTGTCAGTGAGACGTGATCATTCTCATTGCCTGGTAGTGTCAGTATGTGTCCGCTAGGCTTAAGGAACCTGCAATTGAACGGAATCCCGCGTTTCGCAGGATCTTGAGATGGGTCGGAAGATCGGTTTCATCGGTCTCGGAATCATGGGTACGCCCATGTCGAAGAACCTCATCAAGGCAGGCCACGACTTGACAGTCTGCAAGAGAGGACGTTCCAAGGAACTGGAACAATTGGGCGCAAAGGTCGTGGCTACATGTAAGGAAGTTGCGGAGAAGGCAGACTTGGTCATCACCATGCTCCCCGACTCACCTGATGTGGAGAACGCCACACTTGGTCCCGAAGGAGTTTTCGAAGGTATCAAAGCCGGATCGACATACATCGACATGAGCACCATCTCTCCAGTCACGACAAAGAAGCTCGCCGAAGTCGCGATGGCAAGAGGAGTTCGAATTCTTGACGCACCCGTCAGCGGGGGAGAGAAAGGCGCGGTTGAGGGATCTCTCACAATAATGGTTGGTGGAGCTAAGGAGGTCTTCGACGATTCTCTTCCGATCTTCCAAGCACTAGGGAAGAACATCGTGTATTGCGGTGGGATCGGGTCCGGACAGGTAGTGAAGGCATGCAACCAAGTTCTCGTCGCAGGCGTCTTGGAATCTGCGAGTGAAGCGCTCTTGCTTGGCACGAAGGCCGGAGTCGATCCAGAGATTGTGCTCAAGGTGATTGCTGGCGGATATGCAATGCGTGTCCTCGATGTGCGAGGACCACTCATGTTGAAGAGAGACTTCAAACCCGGCTTCAAGACGAAGCTACACTACAAGGACCTAGGAATCGCTCTCACAGCTGGATCTGAATGTGGTGCGCCTCTTCCTGTTACCGGTCTCATCCATGAAATGATGGGTGCAATGAAGACTCTAGGCCATGGCGAATACGACCACTCAGGAATCATAACCATCCTTGAAGACCTAGCCAAAGCAGAAGTCAACAAGACGTCCTCCTAGTTGCAGCGAGACTATGGGTTCAAATGCCGAGTCCGGCGCTAGGGATAACGACAAGGTACTCGGCGCTCGATGACGAATCTC
>JALHTB010000144.1 GCA_022865625.1 Candidatus Bathyarchaeota archaeon | reverse complement strand
TTCTGTCACGCGGGTTCGTTGGCTCATCTGTTCTCTGGTGGGAGCGCCCCTCTCCCGGCGGTATTTGTTGGTTGTCCCAGACACGTATGGCCGATAGTCTTCCGTTGCGGTTCTCATCAGACAGTGGTAGAGCGCATGAGCCCGAGCAAAAACCCTCAGTCTCGGGTTTCGTGGACTTGTTCTGGGAGCTCTTGGTTCTGTATGCCGATGATGACGCCGATTCGAGTCTTGGAATCGAGCCTCATTGAAAGTCCAAGCATCTGGTTTGATCCATCTTGTGCTAGATGTCGAACTTCGACATCTTGTATGCCGTTTCTCGGCAGCTCGAGGTTCTGTTGCATCGGCATCCCACACCGAGTGCAGAATCGTGCACCTGCATAGTCCATCGTGAAGCATCTGGGGCATTGTATCAGATTCCTATTGAGCAGAGTGATTCTGTCAAGCACGCTCGGTCGATGCCTGCTGTTCCCGAGTCCGCCGCCAATCACGCTGGGCAATGCAGAGTTGGGATGCGGAGCGTTCTGCAGTTTCGAGCGCATAATGCTGTGCAGGAGGATTGTCGCGGCTACTGCTCCAGAGATTATGGACAGAATGAGGAAGGGGTTGTCAGTGATGAGTTGTGCCCAGTTCATGCACATTGCCGGAGTACTCAAGGTATATCAATGTTCCGTATGCGACACAGTGACGTCAAGCTCACTTCCCGCGCACTTCCCCATCGCCTGTCTTCCCAGCTGGGAGTTTCGCGACGAAATTCCAGCTTCCTGAGTCGCGGCCGCTCGGTTCCTGCAGTGAATGCTTGCTCTGTCGAGCTATGTCAGCACTTCTGGGTTGACAATGTAAGGTGGTCTCTCACCCTTGATTCCTGCGAGCAGGTTATCAACAGCCATCATGGCCATCTTCGTGCGCGTTGCCACTGAGGCGCTCGCGATGTGAGGAGTGATCACAATATTGTCGAGTGTCAAGAGCGGATCATTCATCGGGAACGGTTCAGGTTCCGTCACGTCAAGAGCCGCATATGCAATCTGTCGGTCACGAAGTGCACTGTAGAGAGCCTTCGGATCCACGATCTGCCCTCGCGCCGTATTGACAAGAATTGCTGTCTTCTTCATGATCTTGAACTGTTCATCGCCGATCAGATGATGTGTCTCTCGTACCAGTGGGCAATGAACTGTGACGAAATCTGACTCAGCAAGCAGGTTCTCGAGTTCTCTGAACTCCACTCTAAGTTTCTTCTCCATATCAGGTCGTCTTGTGGTATCGTAGTAGATGATTCTCATGTCGAATCCTTTCGCTCGTTTCGCCACTTCGGCTCCTATCCTGCCGAGTCCGATTATGCCCAGAGTTGCATGGTGCAAGTCTTGACCAAGGAGGATCATCGGGCCCCAAGTCTTCCATTTTCCCGCTCTGACTACTCGGTCGCCTTCAACAACTCGTCGGGCGGCGGCGAGCAATAGTGCAAATGCAAAATCAGCCGTTGTCTCCGTCAGCACTCCCGGCGTGTTACAGACCATAATCCTCCGCTTGGTCGCCTCGCGCGCGTCTATGTTGTCGAATCCCACTGCCATGTTGCTAATGACTCGCAGTTTGGGTGCAGCATCCATTATCGGGCCATCTACCTTGTCTGTCAGGAGCGAAAGAAGTGCATCCACGGGGGCGACTTCTCGGAGCAGCACATCACGTGGAATAGGGAGTTCGCCCTCCCAGATGTGGTAGTCAACATTCTCTGCTAGTTTCTTCAGCGCCTCTTCAGGAATGAGACGAGTAACGTAGACCTTCGGCCTCATCGCGCTATAGTCTGCTGGAGTCTCGCCCAAGCTTTTCTCCAGACGCGTTTCGTGCCTGCCGAGACAGACTCTGCCCTCTCATCAAGCTCTGGCCCTGCGATCTGACGTTGAGAAGATCTCCGCAGCCTTGCGGAAGAGGAGTGGCATTTCAAGGATGACATGATCGGCTCGAAGTTCCTCTGCACATCTTCCGAGACTTCTGGGCGTGTGAAAGCGTAGATCACATAGTACCTGCCTGTATCCTCACAGTGCAGATGCAGAGCGAGCGCGTCCTGAGTGACGCGGCGACTACCCATAGGGAAACCTCCTCGTTCAAGCAACATTCTCGCGCGAGTGTACACAGCGTCGTGATCTTGTATCTTCAAGTTCTCAGTGTGGAGTTCTCCTTCCAGCTTCGCAAACGAGCTCTTGAGGGAACGCTTAACGCTGTCAGAGGCTTGCTCAGCCGCCGTCTTGTAGCGTTTTCTGGCGTCCTCAAGCTTTCCCCATGATAGGAAGATCTTGTAGCCTTCTTGAAGGTGAAAAACCAAGTCCCCTTTCTCTCTCCTAGACTTGGGATTGAATTCAAGGCGCGCATCGTTCGGTATCTTCGCTGAAAATCCGTACAGCGCCACCAGCTCGAAATCCTTCTTCTTGGGAGGGGCCTTTGCTGCTAACTCTTCTGCACTTTCGGTGACGATAAGTTCCTTCTCGCCTGTCGACTTGTCTTCGCCCTTTTCCTTGCGCTGTTTCTTTCCCCTGCCGAAGACCATGTGTGGTCTCTCCGCAAAAGAGCGAGGTCCAATATTACCTCTCTGGAACGGGTGTCAGGCTCGCTCTCGGAGCCTTTACATCTGCCGTATTGATCCCTCTACAGCAGTTACGCATGATGGGGAAACCGAACTTAGTAAAAGAGGATTCTCTTCGATGAGTATCAAAGTCAGAGAGTGGTTGCGCAGACTGGGCATCGAGACCACGCATGAAGAGCGCGAAGAGCTTGATCGCGAGATTGAGCGAAAAACGGGCCGATACTGCGATGTAGGCATCGCGGTGCTCAGCGAGTCAGAGTTCCGGTCCATTGTCGAATCCGTGAAACGCAAACGAAGAAAGGTTGCGGTTGAGCCATTGGTTGTATAGGCAATCATATCGACTCATATCTGGAAAACCCGATCTTGGGCCGGGTAGGCTGACGGCTTGATTGAATCCTACAGTTTTGGACGCATTATCATAGATGGGGCCGGCTACTCGAACGATCTATTGATCATCGGCGAGGAGATCAAATCCAACTGGTGGCGCAAGGAAGGCCACTCACTAGGCGTCTCAGACATCAAAGATGCTCTAGATCGCCTTCAACCAGAAGTTGTGATAATCGGCACCGGATACTTCGGGATGATGAACATACCAAGAGAAACCAGATCGCATCTCGAAGAGAGAGGCATCGAGTTGCTGGTTGAGAGAACGGAGAAAGCCGCCCAACTCTTCAACGACCTATCAAAATCCAAGCGCGTGCTGGCAGGCTTTCATCTGACCTGCTAGCGAGCATTCGACTCACGAGAGGCAGTTAATTCTACTTACCGCTATGAGCGTTTGGCAGCAGTCCCGGACACAATGAGCTCGTCAATACCGCAAAGGTGAATTACGTGTCAGATCGGTTCGCTTCAGCATCACTGGTGCTGTGAGTTGGGAAAAGGCGTAGAGATCAGCGAGCCAACAGGCAAGCTAGGCGTCATGCTCGTCGGCCTCGGAGCAGTCAGTACAACATTGATTGCTGGCGTAGAGGCTGCGAAGCTTGGGCTAGCAAAACCCATCGGCAGTCTAACTCAGATGGCAACCATAAGACTCGGAAAGCGCACGGAGAAACGGACTCCACTTATCAAGGACTTCGTTCCTCTCGCCGACATGAAAGACTTGGTCTTCGGTGCTTGGGACATCTTCCCGGATGATGCATTCGTCGCAGCATCGAAGGCCGCAGTTCTTGACCAAACGTTGCTCAAGAGTTTGGAGACGCCTCTTCGCGCAATCAAACCGATGAAGGGTGCCTTTGAGCAAAAGTGGGTGAAACGTCTCACAGGAACTCATGTGAAAGTTGGTCGCAACAAGAGGGATCTTGCCGACCAGATCGTCGCCGATATCAAGGATTTCAAGGCAAGGACAGGAGCTTCAAGGCTCGTGATGATCTGGTGTGGCTCGACAGAGGCTCACACAGTCCTCAAGCCCGAGCATGAGAACATCAAGGCCTTCGAGAAGGCGCTCGAAGACAACTCGCCAGAGATTGCTCCATCAATGATCTATGCATATGCCGCTCTCGTGGCTGGTGTTCCCTTCGCTAATGCTGCTCCCAATCTCAGCGTTGACATTCCCGCTCTCGTGGAACTGGCCAAGACGAACAAACTCCCCGTTGCGGGCAAAGATCTGAAAACCGGCCAGACACTCATGAAGACGATCCTCGCTCCCGGGTTCAAGGCAAGGATGCTCGGTGTCCGCGGCTGGTACTCAACAAACATCCTCGGTAACCGAGACGGGGAGGTCTTGGATGATCCTGAGAGTTTCAGGACGAAGGCGGAATCAAAGTTGGGCGTTCTGCAGTACATACTTCAGCCTGATCTGTATCCTGACCTGTACGGCAACATCAGGCATCAGGTCAGAATCGACTACTATCCGCCGAGGGGCGACAACAAGGAAGGTTGGGACAACATAGACATCTTCGGATGGCTCGGCTATCCAATGCAGATCAAGATCAACTTCCTCTGCAGAGACTCGATACTCGCTGCTCCAGTTGTTCTAGACGTGGCACTCTTCCTAGATCTTGCTCAGAGAAGCGGCATGAAGGGAATCCAAGAATGGCTTAGCTTCTACTTCAAGAGCCCAATGACCGCGCTCGGTCTCTACCCGGAGCACGACCTGTTCATCCAGCTGATCAAGTTGAAGAACACGCTGCGCTATCTGCGCGGAGAAGAATTGATCACACATTTGGGCCTCGAATACTACGACTAGTCACCTCACTAGGTCAAGGCAGCACATCCATCGAAACCAACTTGACGGCATCAGTCTTCGCAGGCATCGAGAATGTGAAGACGGTCACCGCAGAAGGAATCATTGTACCATCGCAGGTTGTAGTGCAATTGCCCCGGCGATGTATACTCAAAACGAGTCCCTCAGTCCAGATTGTACTGTATCAATAAACGGCGACCAAATCCTTTAGAACCCGGAGAATCGTGCCTGATAGGTGTGATTTCAATGGCTCTTGCAGTCTTAGGAGCGCTAGGTGGCGCAGCCCTCGGCGGATTTGGAGGATGGGCTCTCGGCGGTTGGACAGGAGCAGCACTCGGAGGTCTAGCTGGTGGTGCGATCGGAGGCATAGCAGGCGCAGCACTCTCCTACCCATGGAACTATCGTCCATACTGGTCACCGTACTTCCAGCCCTTGTACTACCAACCATACTACCAACCGTACTACCCAGTAGCAGTTCCCCAAACCTATGTACAGTACTATCCGATGCAGTGGGCTCCGACACCAGTCTTCGGATACTGGTAGACCGACTACGGGAACCCATAGACCAGATCGAGTGACTATCGTAGATAGGTCAAAAGGCTCGCCGGCCCACCGAGTATTCCTTCATGCAAGGAATTGCCTAGAGTAGAGATCTCCTTCTGGTCCAGGCATACCAGATCACCACGGGGCCGAGCGTCAGCAGCAAAATAACGATCCCGATTTCAGTGGCCACGTCCGGGCTTGGCATCCATTGGCAATCAGCCTCTCCTGATCAAGAACCTTTGATGTTGAATTCAGAGTACTGTCCTTCGAATTCTGTCGGAATTGTCTTGAGAATCTCGACCCAGCGAAGTACGCCCTCGGAATACTTCATGAGCTTCATGAAGTTGCCCTTGACTTTGAGTTTCCGTGTCATGATTGCTTTGTTTACACGGAGTCTTCCTGTCAGGATCTCCAAGTCCCGTATGGTGCTGATATTTGGAATGTGGCTTCTCTCTCTGTCGGGAAGACCTCGACAATCTTTCCATCCTCAACTCTGTAGCAGAGAGTCAGGTTCTGGGCGACACCCTTAGCGGGCTCGGTCTCAAGGACGAGCGTGTAGATCTCGTTCTCACCCTTCGACAGCTTCAGATACTTCTCATCGGTATTCGTTCTCTTCAACACTTCTTCCATGAATTCTGCGCTGCCCAATTTCAAGAGAAACGTCTCCTTGATCCCCAACTGATTTTGGCTATGATCTTAACAGCTTCGGTCAGAGGCTTGGCCAGCGCCTCGAAGCCCTTCTCCACCAGCTGATCAAGCGGGATCACATCAGAGATGAGTGACTTGACATCAACGAGTTTCTTGGCGATGAAATCGATTGCGTAGGGATATTCCTCGTACTCGCAATAGCTCCCTTTGATATCGAGCTCGTTCAGAACAGGCGTCATGAAGTCTGCTTCGACAGGTTCCTCGCAGATGGAGATCACGAAGACTTGGCCCCCCTTCCGCACCAGCGTCACTGCCTCCCTCAGAGTGTGCGGCGTGTCTGCACATTCGAAGAGCACATCAGGGCCTCTCCCGCCGGTGACCTCATCCATCTTCACATACAGATTCTCTTTGGACGGGTCATGGGAAGCAGTCGCTCCAAGTTTCTCAGCCATGCTCCTTCGCTTGTCGCTTACCTCTGAGACGTAGACCGCGCTCGCTCCTGCGCGCCTGACGCACTGAAGCATGAGAAGACCGATCGAGCCAGCACCTACTATGAGAACGCGATCTCCAAGTTGCAGGGCGGAATATCGAACAGCATGAATGCAATTCGAAAGCGGATCGATGAGCGTCGCAATTGGAGTCCTCTTCATGGCTGTCTTTTCGGTTTTGAAAATCTTCTCCCAGGATTTCATGATGCTCTTGCTCTTCCAGGCCGGTGTTGCGATCGGACAACCATTCGTGATGAACAGCGTCTCAAAACTAGCGGTCACATGGTTCCCAAGGAAGGAGAGTGTGCTTGCCACCGGACTGGGAAGTCTGGCACTCTTTCTCGGAATGATGCTCAGTCTCTCAGTCACGCCTTTCCTAACGTTGTCGTTCGGCTTCGAACCCATGCTGATGGTCTATGCGGCTATCGCGGTCATCGGAGCGGTCTTCTTCTTGATTGTAGGAAGATCGAAGCCGAAGATCGCTCCTGAGCCAGATGATGAGGCGAGCGAGGCTTTCTCTTCGAAAGCTTTCCGACGAGGCATTCGATCCAAAGACATCATGCTTCTTTCAGCTGCCTTCTTTATCGGTGTTGGTTTGTTCACTGCACTTGCTACGTGGTTGGAGAAAGTGCTTGAGCCGTTCGGAATCAGCATCACCGATGCAGGCATAATCGGAGGTGTCTTCATAGTCGGTGGAATCATCGGATCAATCGTGATCCCGGCTTTATCCGACAAGACGGGTAGACGGAAACCATTCTTGGTGGGGGAGCTGCTCATCTCCGCCGCTGCCCTCATGATCTTTGTCACGGGGGGAGCTTCACGTTTCTCTTGGCAGGGGCACTCGTGTTAGGTTTCTTCTTGATGCCTTCACTTCCGATTGGACTACAGGTTTCAGCTGAGCTCGTCGGGTCAAGCATGGCCGGAACAGCGGCTTCGGTGCTGTGTGGTTATTCTCTCAGATCGGATCTGTGGTCTTCATCGTCCTGATGGAGTCTGTGAAGACCACCTTCGGCAGTTTTCAATACTCGATTATTGTGCTTGTGGTGCTCGACCTTGTGGCCGCACTGCTGTGCTCGCAGATCACGGAAACAGGCAAACATCATCCATAGGCTTCAGCAAGCGCCGAATCTCGACGCTAGGCGTTAGATACGCAAAATCTGAGTGCGCTTCATGACGATGTCTTGGAAACCTCTGCCGTAAGCGCTGCCATCTCAGGCATATCAATCAAAGAAGCAGCCGAGAATAATCCGGAACTACTGCGCGCTGTATCGGTGCTCGAACTGAAATAGCCTACTCAGATTTCCCTCTTGCAGAGACCGGCCAGACGACTTCCAGCATATAGTTTCGTATTCCATAGTATTGATCGTGGAGATTGACCGTTGTGCAGCAGTGGCTCGGGATTAGTTCCAGCTTATCACCCACATCAATCTTACTTTCGGGATTGGCCCTGATCAGTCCATGCTCTTCAGCCAAATGATGCACTTCGGCGTCCTCGACATCCCTCACTACCGGCATTCCCAGTTCCTGTGTTGCACATTTCCAGCCTGTGTTGACTACGACTCGTTCTGGAACTGGTCTGCTGATGACGGTCGCCAAGACTATGAGGGCGCAACTAAAACCGAGCTCTGCAAGCTTGCGATAAGTGGAATCCATGAAGACGTATGAGCCGGCCTCTATCTCGGTGATCTTCGAATATTCGCCGGTGATGTTGTAGGTTCCTGTTGAACCGGCGCTTACATCCCGAACGTCTACACCTGCAGACTCTACCATCTCCATGGTTTCCTTTAGCACAAGCAAGAGCTCCCGAGCAGCCGTCCTTCTCTTCTCAAATTCCAGTATTTCGAAGAAGGGCCCTTCGTATCCCATTAGTCCGCGCAGTTCTAGTCCTTCAAGCTTGGCTAATTCCTTGACGAATTCGACTGTGGGCTTCCCCGGTCTGGTACCGCATCGCTCGTCTCTGATATCAATCTCGACCATGACGCCCTGTTTGATGCCATGTCTCCTCGCGGCTTCTGAGGTGGCTCTTGCGACTCTGAGGTTATCCACGAGCACTGTGATGCTGCAACTTCGGGCAAGTCTGACAAGCCTTTCTATCTTCTCCGGATCCACAACCTAGTTCGTGATCAGAATATCACGTATTCCACGATTCGCCATTGCCTCCGCTTCGCCGAGTTTCTGGCAGCAGATGCCCTTGGCTCCCGCTTCGATCTGCTTCTGAGCGATAATGGGGGACTTGTGAGTCTTGGCGTGAGCTCGCAGTTTCGATCTGACTCCGTTGAAGTACCTGGCCATTCTGTCAATGTTCGCTTCCATTATGTCGAGATCAATCAGCAAGGCTGGTGTCTCGATCTCGTGCTTGGTGGCGCCAATGCTCATCCAGTTGTCTTCTCCTAGGCGCGTTCTATGTCGCACCAGTTCATGATCATTGCTGCCTAAGACTCTGCGCGGTCAATCACTTGCTGGGTCGTCACGCGCTCATCAGGTCCGTGCAATCCCATTCTGAGGTCACCTGGACCATGGATTACCGAGTCTTCAAATCCCAAGGTGACAAGGCTCTTAAGCCGCTCTAAGCGTGCGCCTTGGGGTTCCAGAGAGGAGTGAGCGGCTATGACGCGGTCAGATAAGAAAGTATTGCAGGATTTGAAACGAGAAGTCATCGAAACTGCGAAGACGGTCTTTGAGGAGAACCTGGTCAAGCTGACATTCGGTGTTGTCAGCGCACGGATTCCCGACACAGACCATGTCGTGATAACCCCCAGCGGATTCAGCAAGGCAAGACTGAACACCAAAGAACTCATAGTCTTGGATCTTGAAGCCAATCTAGTTGAAGGAAAGCTAAGACCATCTGTTGAGTCGAAAACCCACTGCTACATACACAAGCTCAGGCCAGACGTTGGTGCGGTGATCCATACTCACTCTCCAGTTGCATCTGGATTCGCATCAGCAAACGCAGAGATACCCTGTGTCTCAACAGAGCAAGCCTTCGTGTTGGGCGGAACCGTGCCGGTGGTCGAGCGCTACGTGATGCCTGGCTCAGAAAACCAAAGCGACCTCGAGATCATTGAAAAGACGTTCAGGAGTTCGAAAGCCGTACTTCTGAGGAACCATGGAATCCTCGTCATAGGTGCAAACCTGAGGGAAGCCTTGAATAATGCTATTGTCGTGGAGGATGCAGCGCGAATTGCATTAGTTGCGAAGCTCGTAGGGACGTCGGAGAAACTCTCCGACGGAGAGATCAAGAACCTCGTAGACTTCAGAGCAAGATACGGACAAAGGAAGAAGTAGCATCCCGGACGCAGACAAGTCAGGCACAGGTGTGAGGGACAACTAGATGATTGTGTACTTCGACAAGTTCAGTCAAGTTGCGATTGTGGTGAGGGATCTTATGGCGTCCATGAAGCATTTCTGGGAAGAGCTTGGAGTGGGCCCCTGGAAGATATGGAGATTCAGTTCCCAGAATCTGACCGATATGACTCTTCACGGAAAACCCGCCGAGTACTCATTCATAGTAGGAATGGCGTATGTTGGTGATGTCTCCATAGAACTTGTCCAGCCTTTGGAGGGAGAGAGCATCTTCAAGGAATTCCTGGACAAGAAAGGCGAGGGCATACACCATCTGAAATGCGCTTCCCAAGACGCCGAATCAATAGTTGAGAAGTTCAAGAAAGGCGGAGGGAAGGTTCTACAAAGCGCAAGAATCGGAGACGCTGCATTTCACTATCTTGACACAGAATCCAGACTAGGTTTCATCCTAGAGTTGGCAACAGGAAAAGTGCTGCGCGACAGGCTTCCGGACGAAGTCTACCCGCCTGCGTAGATTCGATTTTCTGCCAGCATGCTTAGGCGGGTCATTCCGATTTTAGCTTCTTGAGTAGAGCCGCGAGGCCTGCTTCCGCTACTGCGATGTCTTGGTCAACGGTCCCTGAACTGCATCCGACTGCACCTACGGGGCTGTTCTTGAACATGATCGGCACTCCACCTCCGAGTATGACAATCCTGCCACCGCATAGTGTGTTGGCTCCGTAGTCTGGTTGGCCGGGCTGCGCAAGCTTTCCTTCATCTGCCGTGGGAACTCCCAGGATCGCAGAAGTGTACGCCTTGTCTATCGCAACCTGAATGCAGCCCAACACGGCACCATCCATGCGCTCGAACACGAGCAAGTTCCCCGCCTCGTCTGTCACGGCGATATCCATGGGGACATGGATTTCGTTGGCTTTCCTTCGACATGCCTCTAGAACAACGTGGGCATCCTGCACGGTCAGTTTCGGAACCTGAATCAACTTACTACCCCGGACGCAGCTGTAGGTGAAGACGGTTTAAGTATTCTTCCCAGGCGTATCGGCCTACCAGAAACTAGGGGATTCATCGGGTGCGACTGAAAGACAGAGTTGCGATAGTCACAGGAGCTAGTAGAGGCATCGGAAGAGCGATCGCCCTCGCGCTCGCAAGGGAAGGAGCGAGCGTCGTTGTTGCTGACAAGGAACCGGGGGACGAGACTGTCAAGATGATTCAGGAGCTCGGACGACCTGCCCTCTATGCTGAGGTCGATGTGAGAGACGCTGCCTCCGTGGAGCAGTTGGTGTCCCGTACAAACAGCAAGTTCGGCAAGATCGATGTTTTGGTAAACAACGCCGGTGTTTTCATTTTTGCTAGGGTTGAGGACATGACCGAGGAACAGTGGGACCTGACGTTTGATGTGAATATGAAAGGTATGTTCCTGTGCTGCAAAGCCGTGGCAAGAGAAATGATCAGCCGTAAAGTGTCCGGCAAGATAGTGAATGTATCATCAAGCGCTGGGCTAGCTGGTCATGTCGGGTACTCAGCCTATTGCTCTTCTAAGCGAGCAGTACTGGCCTTTACTGAGAGTCTGGCTAAGGAACTGGGGCCCTGTGGGATAAATGTGAACGCAATATGTCCAGGCGACACAGAAACAGACATGCTAGCAGACGAGGTCAGGAAAGTCGCGAAGCAGAAGTCAATATCCGAAGATAGAGTTAGACAGGACAAGCTGCAGAACATACCACTGGGAGGGTTTGCCACACCTGACGACATCGCTAACGTTGTGGTTTTCTTGGTGAGCAACGAATCGGGGCACGTGTCAGGGGAATTCATCAAGATCACGGGTGGAAAGTAGAAGACTGGGTGTCGCAGCTCCGCTAATATGTGCGGTCAGTTTGGTATCTCGAAACGCCACATGACTGAGATAGAGAGTCAGACGTTCTTCGAGTTGATGCGAATGAGAGGTACAGTGCTCGAACTAGTTTCCTTCGATGTGGACGGTACGCTCCTGCGGGGAAGAATCCTGAACCACCTGAGGATCCCCCAGGAATCCCACGACAAGATTGCAGCGCTACACGAGCTATTCCATCTGGGAAGACTTGGGTATGAGGAGACTCTTCGAGCTCAATTCTCTCTTCTGAAGGGAATGAGAGCGCACGACATAGCCCCCCATGCCACAGATCTTCCCTTGGTCAATGATGTGCGGACGACGATCGAAAGACTGAACCTCAGGGGAACTAAGGCTGTGATTCTGACAGACAATCTGTCCTTCGTCGTCGAGCCCCTGAAAATGTACGGATTCCAAGGAGTAATCGCAAGCGAAATCGAGATCCAAGATGGCGTACTTACGGATCGGATGAAGCTCCTGACCAACAAGCTTCAAGCCCTTCGCGAATACTGCACGGAGGAGGGGATCGAGACCACCCGTTGCGCGCACGTGGGAGATGGCTTCAATGACGTTGTTGCTTTCAAGGGCGCAGGATTGTCAGTCGCATTCAACTCACACGAAGACAACGTCTCAAAAGCCGCAACCTACCGCATCGGTGGCAATTCTCTCCTCGACGTATATCGTGTCTTGGAACCGAATCTTCCCATGCAGCCTTAAGCACTGCATGACCAAGCAGTTCAGAAACACAGCAGTCGCGGGAATCATAGAACTGAACTGCGAACTGTGAGCGCGCAGCTTTCATTCATGACAACGATAATGCGGCGAAGATATCATTATATATGATCTCCATGTGCAGAACGCGCCGAGTGCCACCAAAATGGTCAAGGAAAAGGAAATTGCTGAGAAACTGGCGGGACTAAGGGAGTCAATGCCGATCTCGGACGGAGGCCACATCATCACAGGAGCACAGAGTATCTTCGAGGCGCCCAGCCCCAAGATAGCCCGATTCGACCTGAACGAGAATCTATTCGGAGCTTCACCCAAGACCACTGAGGCAATCAAGAGTTTTGTCCAGAACGTGGGCGTTCACTGGTACAATGCATGGATGAGAAGAGAATGTGAAGAAGCCATCGCCAAGCACGTGGGCTGCAAGCCGGAGAACGTTTTCGTCTGCAACGGATCAGCAGAAACTCTTGTCTTGATCGGTCAGTGCTTTCTCGAACCTGGAGACGAACTCATCGCCGAATACCCGACCTACAGAGTACTGCCAAACTACACGAAGGTCTACGGATGCGGCCTGGTTGAGGTGCTTCAGGAACGGGGCTTCAGTGCAGAAAGACTACCGCAGAAGATGATTGACAAGATAGGTCCAAAAACGAAAATGATCTACCTGTGCAACCCGACCACGTTCGCCGCCAAGGTGCCAAAGACCGAGATCATCAGGCTACTGGAGCGTACTCAGAAACCACCGCAGCCGACCGTCATTATTGACGAGGCCTATTATGATTCAGCAACATACCCGTTTAGCAATGAGACAGCTGCGGACCTTATAGAGAAGTACCCGAACCTGATCGTTGTGAGAACCTTCTCGAAGAGTTTCGCACTTGCAGGCCTGAGGATTGGATACGCCATCACCTGCAAGCGGAACGTGGTCATGTTTAACAAACTCTTCTCGCCGCTGGGTGTAAGCTCGCCGGCATACGTAGGCGCAATTGCGGCTCTGAACGATCTCAACTACTATGACGATGTCAGGAAGAAGATAGAGGAGAACAGGAAGTATCTCACAAGCGAATTGACAAAGCTCGGAATCGAAGTGTTCCCCTCATGTGCCAACTTCATGCTCGCGAGATTCCCACCGGGTATATTGAACGACGACAAGGGCAAGAAAGGAGTATGGACTCGACTAGTAGAGAATGGAATCTACTTGCGAAACAAGAGCGTCATGTACGCTGGAACTGACCTGTGCCACGACATGGTGCGAATCACGATCGGAAAAAGAGAGGACTGTGAGAGATTCATAAGAGAGCTGAAAGAGATAGTGAGTTCTCTAGGCTCCCTTGGTCGGGCAAAGCCTTAAAACCAATAGGGGCGTCCCCTTAGGTCACGCGTGATATGGAAATGTCAACTGAAACGAAAACTAGCAAAGGAATCATCAACTACAAGACAATGCTGCTCGTAGCTGTAGCGGGACTGATCGTTTCGATTGCTGCTTGGACATACTCGAATCCTCTGTCTCCGGACTCGATACTCGGCATGCCGGGGTGGCCACCGTCGCTCGGCAGACATGCGCTCTTCTATGTGTGGGCCTTCACGTTCTTCCTACCAGTAATGTACGCAATGTACCTGTACTACAACCAACACAATGAGTGGCTATGCCCCCGAACTGAAGTCTACGACTCCAAGAAAAGCTACAAAATCTGGACGACACGGAGGGTTGTGGAGGCCGCCGTTGCTTCAGGCTTCTATCTTGCCGCATCAATGATAAAGCTGCCAATGTTCCAACAGCTAGATCTGATGTTCCTAGCCGGAGGTTTCACTGCAGTATACTGGGGCGGTCCAGTGACTTTCGTGATGTCATTTGTTGGCGGTATCCTTCGCAGTGTGGTGGGCGGATTCGCCAATGCCTATGACCTAGTTGGAAACACGATTTTCGATGGCTTCTACTGGATGATACTCGCAGTATTCTGGCGCAAGTTCGTTGAAGACGCAAAGGCCTTCAAACACATACTAGGAATCATTACTGCGATCATAATGGTTCAGATAATCTTCTTCATCAACTGGTTCATCATCGCCAGCTCCATTTCATGGACATGGGAAACATACGTGCCCTTCGTCGTGACCGGTGCAGTCCTATACGCAGCAGTGATTTTCATTGGACTACCACTAGGGATCATCGCCGGAGACGCAGCCATCAGAGCAAGCAAGAGACGATAAGGCAACTAGATCACTACGAATATCCCCTATTTTTTTTCTCATTCTATCAGAAGTGAATGATAATTCTAGTGAAGAATAAGGACCTGGAGTCGAACAATCGTTGAGTGAAGTACTGTCAGTGAACATCGACAAGATAATCTATCGCAGACGTGCCGGAGATGTCGAGGCTGTGAAGGACGTACACTTCACGGTCAAGAAGGGAGAGTATGTGGTGATCACTGGTGCTGTAGGCTCTGGCAAGAGCTCCCTGCTCTACAGCCTGAACGGAGCGATACCGAAACTCATCCCTAACTCTATACTGGAGGGAGAGGTGAATGTCATGCGACGCAGTATTGCAGATCTTGAAGTCGCAGATATCTCCAAGAGCATTGGGCTCGTCTTGGAAGACCCCGACACACAGCTTACACAGATGACCGTTGAGGACGACCTGGCATTTGGCCCCTCGAACATGGGCTTACCTCCGGAGAAACTGAGAGAGAGGGTTGAGTTTGCTGTCAAGAGCGTAAGGCTGGGGGGGCTCGAGAAGAGAAACCCAAGAAACCTGTCGGGTGGTCAGAAACAGGCAGTGGCGATTGGCGGCGTATTGAGTTCAATGCCGGATATAGTTGCACTGGATGAGCCGATCTCAATGTTGGATCCGATCGGAAAGACACAGGTCCTCTCTCGCCTAAGGGAGCTCAACAGACAATATGGGGTGACTGTGATAGTGACAGACTCCGGAATGGAAGTCGAATCGTTCGCCGATTACGCTGACAGAGTCATGGTCATGAGCGAAGGCAGAATTCTGAAGGCCGGAACCCCTCACGAGATTCTGACAGACACGGAAGTTATGAAAAAGAGCGGCCTCAGGTTGCCGCAAGTCACAGAACTGTGCATAAGGATGGGTGCGAGCGGGCCCTCCATCCCAGTTACTCTGGACGAAGCCGAGAAATTTGTCGCGGAAAGAATGCACGGGAAGAAGATGCGCAATTCACTCCCGTCAGGAACCAGCAGTATGGCAGAAGGCGAACCTGTAGTGGTCGTCAAGAATCTCCGACACACTTATCCGGGGCTAGAGAAGGGAATCGAGGCACTAAGAGGGGTTTCCTTCACAATCCGCAAAGGGGAATTCGTTGCCCTCATCGGACAAAACGGGTCTGGCAAGTCCACACTGGCGCTGCACTTGGTCGGCATATTGAAGCCCACCAACCGTGATGCACTCGTTGAAGTGGCCGGATTAGACGCAGCAAAATGCAAATCGAAGGAATTGATCAAGCAAATCAACTACGTCTACCAGAACCCTGATGACCAGATCTTCTGCGAGAAAGTACAAGACGAAATATCTTTCGGTCTTGAGGCCCAAGGCTTGGCAGCGGAGGAAATCGCAAGAAGAACGGCGGAAGCTCTGAGTATCTTCGGACTTGAGCGGCTAAAAGACGAATACATAGTACACCTCGATCGAGGTCGAAGAACGTACACCGCGATATCTTCGATAATGGCATTGAAACCAGACATACTCATAATCGACGAACCAACCACCGGTCTGGATGAACCGGACAGCTTGGCGGTTATGAGAGAGCTGCAGAAACTGACCAGGGCGGGAAAGACTGTGATTGCAATAACCCACAACATGAATCTTGCAGCCGCTTACGCAGAGCATATCATTGTAATGCACGAAGGTACCGTCTTGCTTGATGGAACTCCTAGAGAAGTCTTCGCTCAATCCGAGGTACTTTCCAAGAGTTACATTGTGCCGCCTCAGATCACCCAGCTAGGTCAGAGACTGAAGCCATTCGGTTTTCCCGCGGACATTCTATCCGTAGATGAGATGGTTGGACTAGTAGAGAGGGCGTGAACGAGGTATGGGCATACTTGATCAACCGATGCTAGAATACGTATACAAGGATACTCTGATGCACAGAATGCATCCTGTCCCGAAGATGATGATCTTGGTAGTGCTCACCCTGTTGGCACAGTTCTACTTCGATCCGCGGTTCATTCTTCCAATCTTGGCGGTCGTAATCATTCTGGCAAAACCTGTCTCCAAGATACCAAACACATGGTTGCTGCCCATGTACATTTTTGGAATCATGTCAGTACTCGAGAGAGGATACAATGCGGTCTTCATCTCCTCAGGTGGATACTATAGAGTATATCCTAGTGAATGGATGGTCACCACTCTGATGTACATAGCCAATATCCCCGTTCTCGGAGAGGCTAAGGTAACAGTCGGCGGTCTATTCTGGCTTGCTTCCATGGGATTGAAGTACTTCGTCGGTCTATTTTCGGTGAGCATCTTCCTGTACACGACAGACCCGAGCGACCTCATGCAGTATCTTGCCAGCAAGAAGGTTTCGAAGAATGCTCTATTCATCGTTTTTGCAGGATTCAACTTCTTCCCAATCCTTCTGAGGTATGCGAGGACAATCATGAACGCGCAGCAGCTGCGTGGTGTTGGACTGTCGAAGAACCCAGTCAAGGCGGTCAATACGCTAGCTCAAGTCTTTCATCCACTCGTCATACGGGTGACCGTGTTGGCAGATATCTTGACACTGTCTGCAAGCATCCGGGGATTTGGATCCGGACAGTACTCCTACCTTCGTGATGTCAAACTCAGCCTGGCTGACAAGTTGATAGGTGCTCTCGCCATTGCGTTCTTCATATTCATGGTCTTCGGTCTGGCGTTTCTGAACTGGGGCGCGCTATGAGATAGCTGGCCTCTGAGAGGAGAAATGGACCTCGACTGGCCAGGACTTTGAAAAGACCCCTTGCGTTGTCGGCGTGGACATAGGTGCGAGCAGCTGCAAAGCAATAGTGTTTGATGCCGAGGGAAAGACAAGGGGAAGTGCACAGCAAGAGTACTCTAGGAATACGCCGAAGCTAGGTTGGGTTGAACTAGACACAAAGCAATGGTGGTACACAGTAGCAGCTACGATAAAACAGGCAGTCAATGGATCCGATGTCAGTTCTGAGCAGATCAAAGGTCTAGGCGTGTCTACTGAAACAGACGGGGTCGTACCCGTTGGTTGTGATGGGGAACCACTGAGACCCTATATTCATTGGTCGGACGCACGATGCTACTCTCAGTATGATTGGATGCTAAGCCACGCGGACACTGAGGAGATATATCGAATCACAGGAATTCCCCTCCATAAGAGCTGGTGGTCTCCTCCCGGACTGAAGATGCTCTGGGTCAAGGAAAACGAACCAGACATCTTTGCGAAGACCAAGAAATTCCTCCAAATTGGCAACTACGTCCTGTACAGATTGACAGGCAAATACGCCACCGATTATTCGGTAGCCGCGCGCACCATGTTTTTCAACATCCAGAAGCTGGAGTGGTCAGAGCATCTGGCAGCGTTTCTCGGCATACCTCTATCGACACAACCGACGGCTAGCAAGTCGACAGAGGTTGCTGGCCGGGTCACAGATGATGCCGCGAAGCTGACAGGACTCAGCGCGGGTACACAAGTTGTTGCGGGAGGCGGAGACACAGAATGCAGCGGGCTGAGCGCAGGTCTGACATCTGAAGGCCAAGCATTGGTCTCTGTAGGAACCTCCTTGATGGTCCTTGTGGCGAAAGAGAAGCCACCGTTTCTCTCAGACAAGAAAAGCAGACAGTTGTCAGGAACTGGCATGTTCAGCTCATGCCATGTGGTGGATGGGATCTGGCTTCTGGAAGCAGGATCAATGGCAGGGGCCAGGCTGACATGGTTCAAGAAGGAGTTTGGTCAACTTGAAGACCAAGCCGCCAGTGATCTTGGCATAAGCGCCTACGATCTCCTCGGCGCTGAGGCCAAGCGCTCAGAGCCTGGCACCAACTCGCCTGTCTTCGTCCTTTCACATGACGCCATATTCAATCTGACCCTTGAGCACAAGAGAGCAGACATAATCCGCAGCATCCTTGAAGGTGTCGCATTCGAAGCGCAACAGATTCTCGAAGCAGCAGAGAATTCCGGAACTGAAGTGAGGAACATCACCATGGTCGGCGGCGGCAGCAAATCGGATGTCTGGCGCCAGATAGTCGCCGACGTGACCAACAGACCAGTCAGATCTCCGGATCAGGCTGAGACGGCTGCTCTCGGTGCCGCAATCCTGGCCGGACTCGGAACCGGCGTGTATGAGAGCATAGCCAAGGTACCGCGAGCTGGCGCATACTCCGAGAACATGCCAAATCCGGGGACACATGAAACCTACAAAGCACTCTACCGGAGATTCAAGACACTCTGCGAAACTTCACGAACATAGGCAAATGACCGGCTGCAATAGCGTCAGCTGGCAGAAGATTCCGCTTCTTTCACTATTCCGGCTATCTCCTTCTGTGCCTCTTTGCTGAGTTCTGGCACAGGCTTGTGCTCTGCAAGCATTCTTCTCACTGTCTCCCGTGCCTGTTCTCTGATTTCTTTTCGTCCGGCAGCCTCCCAGCCAACTCTTGTCTTCTTGTCGAAGAGTTTGTGTTGATAGAATTCCTTGAGGTAGAACTTCCTCGTGTGCGGTCGGCCGAGGAAACTACCGCCGGGTCCAACGCTAGCGATTTCGTTGAACGCAAGCCTTTCTTCATCAAAGTCTATTCCTCTCAGTACTCTGAGTATCATACCATACACCTCGTTGTCGATTACGAGCTGCTCGAAACTGAATGTGTTTATGGCCTCGGCGGATCCTGCGCCGGAATCTATTCTTGCCCCGGCCAGGGCAGGTAGCAAGCCCACAAAGACCCTTTCCACTCCGGCCTGCTCGTCAATGGTTTTCGAATCGGTGCGAAGACCGAAGCCCTCGCCCGGCAGACCGTAAAACTCTGCTACCTGAACGCATGCTGCAGACAGCAATCCAATCTCAACTACGCCGCTCAGAGGAGTTGCATACCTTTGATCCAGTGGGGAAGACTTGTTTCCGAGAATCACGGGGGTCCCCGGATTGACGATCTGCATCAAAGTGATCGTCGCTAGACTCTCGGCGCTCTGGAGAACCAATGTCCCAGCAAGCGTCACAGGTGACGCCACGCCGACGACCACTCCGGAAACCACTATTGCAGGGATTCCCTCCTTAGCGCAGAAGACTGATACCTGATCCCTCAATGTCAGCGGGCTTATCGGACATACAAGCGAGCTGAAAATCGGAGTTTGCGAGTCAGACTCCTGCTGAAAGACAGAGGCTATCCTCTTCTGGAATCCCAAGGTACCCCTACTCAACGGCGTGGTCACTACATGCTTTCCGCAATTCTCCAAAGCTAACTTGAACGAGTGAACATCCCTAACATGTGGAGGAGTGTCTGAAGGGAAAATGTGAGTTGCATTGATCGAAACGTTCTCCAGATCCTGTATGAGCTTAGAGGCATCGGCTGTGTCCTTGGATAGGCCGTGCCGTGACAAGCCAGTCTCGAGGTCGATCACTTCGGTGAGTCCCGTGGAGGCACGAGTATACATGCGTCCAGCCTGGAGGGTCACTGAATGTCTCTTGTCCCTGGCTCCAAGCGTCACGTTCCCAGGCGCCTTTTTCAATGCTTCTTCCACCAATGACGGAGGAAGTTTCACAGATTTCGTCTTCTCATCAACTACGGCCCCGTGATCACGAAAGATCTGAAGTGTAGCACTGTCAACGACTCTCACCCCTACCTTCTCCAGAACTTCAAGGGCAGATGAGTGTAGTTTCTCCAACTGTTCACCGGACAGGATCCGTAACATTGCCATCTCGCGGTCGAGACGATCCAACCCTCATTAAAGACTTTGGGGAGTTGCCCGAGATGTTGTGAGCAGTATCGACAGTACTTGTCACAATTGCTTTTACAGTTCTCGTATTGCATAATTACCGGACCTCACAGTTCCTGATGCGTGGAGGATAGGAGGGGACACTGATTTCGGAACTTCAGACGGGGGCCGTTGACAGGAGCCACGTGCTTGGTGTGGACATCGGCGCGAGCAGCTGCAAGGCAATAGTGTTCGACGCGGACCGCAACGCAAGGGGCCGCGCACAGCAAGAGTACTCTAGAAGCTATCCGAACCCAGGATGGGTCGAGCTAGACGCGAACTCGTGGTGGAACGCCGTAGCGACTGTAGTCAAGCAGTCGATTGAGAACTCGAATGTCCCTGTTGAGCAGATCAGGTGCGTCGGGATCTCTGCCGAGACCGACGGAATACTCGCGGTAGGGAAGGGTGGGGAACCGTTGAGACCGTACATCCACTGGCTCGACACGAGATGTGTGGATGAACACAAACGGCTACGGGACAAGGGCAGACTTGAGTATGTATACGAAACAACCGGCATACCGGTTCATGGAGGTTACGATTTCCCGGCACTCAAGATGCAGTGGATAAAGAAGAACGAGCCTGCTACATTTGAGAGAACTGACAAGTTCCTTTCGATAGGGACCTTCATGCTGTACAAGTTGACTGGAAAGTACATTGCAGACAGATCCACAGCATCGCGAAGCCTATTGTACGACATAAGAAAGCAGGAATGGTCAAGGGACCTTGCCGAGTTATTTGGAATCCCAATCTCGAAGCAACCCGATGTTCGACGTTCCGCTGAACCGGCGGGAACAGTTACGCCCGAAGCAGCACGCGAGACTGGCCTGAGCACCAAAACGATCGTTGTTGCTGGCGGAGGAGACACCGAATGCAGCGCACTAGGTGCCGGCGTTGTCACGGAGAAACAAGGCCTCATCTCCATCGGCACATCGCTCATGGTTGCTGTCCCGAGAACAAAGCCATCAACGATCCCAATGAGTCCTGAAACACGCCTCTTCGGAACCGGCTCAGTATGTACAAGCCATGTCGTAGACAACATGTGGATACTTGAAGTTGGGGCCCCCGC
This sequence comes from Candidatus Bathyarchaeota archaeon, assembly GCA_022865625.1. The sequence continues at coordinate 9,537 of JALHTB010000144.1, read as the reverse complement.
AGGAGGCGCAATGCTGGCATGGTTTGATCGTGAACTCGGCCAAGCAGAACGCAAGCTCGCTGCAGAGCTCGACGTACCCTCATATGATATTCTCGGTCTCGAGGCTGAGAAGTCCAAGCCTGGACCAGAGTCGCCAATATTCGCGGCCCCTGTTGGAGCAATTCTCAACCTCAGAAACGAACACAAGCGAAGCGACCTGATACGCAGCATCTTGGAGGGAGTGGCATTCGAAGCGAGGGAGGTCATCGAGGTTTTCGAGAAGTTCGGCCTTGACATCAGGGAACTAACTATGGTTGGAGGCGGCGCCAAATCCGGAACTTGGCGTCAGATAATGTCGGATGTGACAGGGAAGCCCGTCACATCACCCTACATGCAGGAGACAGGAACGCTCGGTGCGGCAACCCTCGCCGGAGTAGGAGCAGACCTCTTCAAGGACTTCACACCGCCTCAGGTCGGAAGATACGCGTACAGTTCGCCGAGAAACGACTTGCAGGAAACCTACACGATACTGTACGAGAAATACAAGAGATCATACAAAGCATTGGAATGAAGGAAACGCCGATACCGGCAACCACCAAGCCGGCATGACTATCGAAAGACCCTGAAGGAACTGAATGTGTGTGAGCGGAGGTTGGGCCTGTGTGGGCCCTTTTCCGCGATTGTCATGTTTGATTCAGGTGCATGGACCAGACGCTTGAAGCACGCGCTTCATTTCTTCACTGGCCCGCGATCTGCGGGACAGTACGTGTCTGCGATATAGGGCTGCTTTGTGTCTTTGATATGCCGATTGATGATCGAGTCTATGCTCTCCATCGCTTTGGAGTCGAGCGACCATCCCGTCACCTCGCCAACCGTCTTCATCTGGTCTGGTCGGCGTGCTCCCCATAGAGCGATCGCAAGATTCGTCCTGTCGAGTACCCATCGCACTGCAAGATGGAGAACATGCTTTCCGTAATTCTTCTGAGCGAATTGGTCAAGAAGTTCTACCGTCTTTAGGTACTCTTGGTACTGAGGCGGCTTGAACTTCGGATCTATCTTTCGATGATCATCCCCCGAGAACTGTGTGTCTGAGCGCATTCTCCCGCTCAGCAAGCCTCTGCAGAGCGAGCCGTACGTGAGCATCGTGATGCCGTGCTTTTCACAATAGGGAAGGATATCCTGTTCGATCACTCGCTCGAACATGTTGTAGGGTGGCTGAAGCGTGTGAAGCGGGGATACCTTGCGGAAGCGCTCCATCTGTTCGACAGAGTAGTTGCTCACCCCAATTGCTCTAATCTTCCCCTGCTCGTAGAGTTTGTTCATCGCCTCTGCGGTCTCTTCTATGGGAACTAGAGGGTCTGGCCAATGTACCTGACATATGTCAATGTAGTCTGTGCCTAGGCGTTTCAGAGATTCATCGATCCCCTTGAAGATTTGTTCTTTCGTCGAATTCCTGTAGAACCATCCTTCCCGATTCTCCAGGCCAACCTTTGTCGCTATGATGATGCTTTCTCGATCCCCATGCTCGGCGATCGCTTTCCCCACAACCTCTTCCGCTAGACCAGCCCCGTAAGCGGGCGCCGTGTCTACGAGGTTGATCCCTTGCTCGAATGCGGCAAGCACCGTCCGAATAGATTCTTGTTTGTCAGATCCGCCCCACATGATGCCGCCCATGGCATATGTGCCAAGGCCAACGCGGGACGCCTTGATGCTGGTTCCTTTGATCGCAGTCTGCTCCACTCAAACTCCTCCTTCAGCGAAGAGCCGCCTCAGGCAGTAGATATCGTTGTCGATCATCTGACGCATCGTTGATGAGTGCGCTCACCATGAGACTACGTGGCCTCGCGAGTTGGGAAGATCTTAAGAAGGCGTTGTGCATGTGGTCGGGCACGCGGGGTAGGATCGCACGAGAACGGTAAGATCTGTCAACGCAGAAGAGTACGCGAAGCATGGTCTCTCAAAAGACAGACTACTGCAGATGCTTCGCAAGATGATTGAGATCAGGAGATTCGAGGAGCGCGTAGAGCGGCTATTCCTGCAAGAAGGTACACTGATCGGTCCGTCGCACCTCTACTTGGGTCAAGAAGCGGTTGCAGCCGGCGCCATAAGTGCACTCAACGATGACGATCTGATCGTAAGTACATACCGAGGTCACGGCCACGCCATCGCAAGGGGAGTACCATTGAACCCGCTGATGGCCGAGCTGTTTGGGAAGGCGACTGGCACCTGCAAAGGTCTTGGAGGATCGATGCACGTCTCAATATTCCCTGAGAAGGGAATATTGTATGCGAGTGCGATCGTGGGCAGCGGAGTGCCGATCGCGGCTGGAGTAGGACTCGCACTTCAACAGGCAGGCAAACGTCAAGTCGCGATGACGTTCTTCGGTGATGGAGCCACCAACACAGGGGCTTTTCATGAGGGAATGAATCTTGCGGCAGTGTGGAAACTTCCGGTGGTCTTTGTCTGTGAGAACAACCTCTACGCCATGTCGACTCGAGCGGACAAAGCAATAGCAACTGAGAGCGTTGCTGATCGCGCTGAAGCATACCGGATGCGGGCGATGGCCGCGGATGGTAACGACGTAGTAGCTGTGTTCTTGTCGGCCGAAGAAGCGATTGAGAACGCGCGAAAAGGGGAAGGTCCAACTCTCCTTGAATGTATCACCTACAAATTGAAGGGTCATGGTGTCTACGACAAGGCTGAGTATAGGCCGAAAGAGGAAGTTGAGGAGTGGCGCAAACGCGACCCGATCGACACCTTCGAGGCCAAGCTTTTCAAAATGAAACTTACAGCTCAAGCAGACATAGATCGGATCGAGAAGGAAGTCGCAGCTTCAGTCGAGGAATCTGTTACATTCGCAAAATCGAGCCCAATATTGCCATTCGAGGAACTCTCGAACTTCGTGTACGCGAGGTGACATGAGATGCCCGAGCTGACTTATGCCGAAGCTCTGCGACAGGCCCTACGCGAAGAAATGCTGAGGGACCCACGCGTCATCCTGATGGGTGAGGAGATAGGAGTATTCGAAGGAGTCTACAAAGTCACGCGTGGTCTGCTGAAGGAGTTCGGTCCCGAAAGAGTGAGAGACACCCCGATCTCTGAGGCTGCGATTGCAGGCGCTGCGGTAGGTGCTGCATTAGCTGGCCTCAAGCCTGTAGCCGAAATCATGTACATGGACTTCGTAACAATCTGTCTCGATCAGATAGCGACAAACGCTGCAAAGATGCGGTTCATGAGTGGCGGAAAGCTGAAGGTTCCGTTTGTTCTCAGAACACAGTACAGCCTTGGCCGAATGCACGGTGCCCAGCATTCCCAGTTCTACCCGTCAATATTCTTCCAAGTGCCGGGCCTGAAGGTCGTCTTGCCGTCGACACCGCACGATGCAAAAGGTCTTCTGAAGGCTTCGATTCGAGAGGACAACCCAGTTGTCTTTGTAGAAAGTGGTGCACTGTACAGGACGAAGGGACCAGTTCCGGAAGAGGAATATCTGCTGCCTCTAGGCCAGTGTGATATCAAGAGAAAGGGCGATGACATCACAATAGTCGCAGTCTCAAGGGTTGTCGGTGAAGCCCTGACCGCAGCTGCGAAGCTGGAAGAGCAAGGCGTCTCGGCTGAGGTGATAGATCCCAGAACTATCCAACCCCTCGACAAGAACACAATAGTTGAGTCCGTCAAGAAGACTGGTAGATTGATCATCGCGTCGGACGATGTCAAGTCCGGCGGAATCGGTTCCGAAATCTCAGCAATCGTTGTCGAGGAAGCTTTCGACTCGCTAGATGCACCAATCCTGCGCGTGGCATCAGCGGATATGCCGATTCCATTCTCGCCGCCGCTCGAGCAAGCATACATGCCAAATGCGCAGAAGATCATGGAAGCAGCGAAGAAACTGATCGGGTGAAATTGCAGCGATGTTCAGAGTGGCGATGCCTCGCCTAGACCCTGGTATGCAGTCAGGCAAGATAGTTGAGTGGCTGAAGAAAGAAGGGGACCGCGTCGAGAAGGACGTGCCGATCGTTAGGATCGAAGGAGAGAAGACCACATTCGAAGTCAACTCTCCAGGAGCAGGTGTAGTCCGGAAACTCCTGTTCGAGCCCGGCACGGACGTTCAGGTCGGGCAGACGATCGCACTTGTGGGTGAGCCGAACGAGACTTTGCCGGTCGAAACCGGGGCACCTGCGGCGCCCGAGCCTGCAGTCGCACAGCAAGTGACGGTGGCGCCTGCCGGTCCACGAATCCAGGAACCTTCCGCGTCGCCTGTTGCACGAAAGATGGCCCGAGAAGCAGGCATTGACATATCGAAGATCAAAGGGTCAGGACCCGGAGGAAGAATAGTCCGGGAGGATGTTCAGAAAGCAATCGACCAGATGAGATCGCAACCTCAGGCAGTGGGATTTTCGGCTCAAGAAGCCAGGGCTGTCCCGATCGCTAGGACGATCAGACTAGCGGGAAAACGTAAGGCCACTGCGGAGCGCCTCTCGTACGGTTTTCACACCACCGTGCCAGTCACGATCACAATGGAGGCACGCATGGATACAATGCTAGGCCACAGAAAGGAACTTCACAACAAGACTGGTGAAGAGATCTCGATAACGGCCTACGTTGTGAAAGCAGCGGCGAAAGCTCTCGAAGACCATCAGATGATCAACTCGTCACTCGAGGGAGACGAACTTCGATTGTACAGTGACATCAACGTCGCAGTAGCGATCAACACACCTGACGGACTTGTGGCTCCAATAATACCGCAGACGAACAAGAGGTCAATACTCGAGATCTCTAGAGGAATCCGTGACCTCACAGAACGCGCCATCCAGAACAAGCTAGCCGTCACAGATCTCACAGGCGGAACATTCACGGTGACGAATCTGGGTGGGTTCGGCGTCGACCTCTTTGCACCCATCATTAATCCCCCGCAATGTGCAATCCTCGGCTTTGGCCGAACATCTGAGAAACCTGTCATCATCGAAAAGCAAGTGCAAGTAGCATCCATCACAACACTCTCACTCGTATTCGATCACAGGATAGTTGACGGCGTCCCAGCAGCCCAGTATCTGCAACGAGTCAAGGAGCTTCTCGAAGATCCCGAGAAACTCGAATGATGTTGTCCGATTCTGCAGCTAAGGCGTGATCGCCACCTTGATAGCGACCCCTTTCTGCATCAGACGCAGAGCTTCTTCAACCTCGGCAAGGCTCCTACGATGAGTAACAAGTGGGGCAACTCTCACTTGTCTCGTCGAGATCAACCTCAAAGCTTCACGCACGTCTCTGGGTGTGTGATGGAAGACGCCTCTCAGCGTTAGTTCTCCATAGTGCACGGCGCCTGTGTCAATTGAAGCTGTGCTTCCTGAAGGGCAACCTCCGAAGAGGACAGTGGTTCCTCCTTTTCTCGTGGCCTGTACCGCCAGTTCCCATGTCTCAGGCTTTCCGACGGCTTCGATTGTGACGTCTGCTCCGCGGCTCTCAGTCAGTTTCCTCACCTGATTCAAAGGATCGCTCGAATCAACCAGTTGATCCGCGCCGAGCTGAGCGGCCTTCTGAAGCCTCTCAGTGCTTGCATCCGCGACCACGACGGTCTTGGCACCACGAACTTTCGCAACCTGTACATGCATTAGTCCAATCGGTCCAGCACCGATGACAAAAACAAAGTCGCCAGTTTTGATGTCCGATAGCTCGATTCCATGAACCACGCATGCCAATGGTTCAAGGAATGCAGCCTGTTCGAAGGAGACATTTTCTGGGATCTTGAGAGTGTTCTGCTTCACGATTCGTCCTGGTAATCGTACATATTCGGCGTAGGCGCCGGGAGAGGAGAAGCCAACAAGGACCTCATCCAAACGCTCGCACAGATTGGGTCTGCCAATCCGACAATAGTAGCATTCCATACACGGCGCCGAATTCGCCGCGACGATTCTCATACCTTTCTCGAAGCCTTTGACATCCTCTCCTATCTCTTCCACAGTCCCGGCGAACTCGTGGCCGATGACGAGTGGAGGATTTGCCAGTCTGTGACCTCGAAGGAACATCTTCAGATCCGTACCACAGGTGAGTGTCACGTGATTATGGACGAGTAGTTCATCTGTGGCTATCTTCGGTACGTCGACATCCTCAATGCGTATGTCTCCAGGTCCGTAGAAGCGGGCCGCCCTCAACTGGTGTTCACTTCCTAGATCTACTCGTGAATTATGACTTTCAGGGATGACTCAGCATCCTGCGCGACTCGGAAAGCTTCTGCGATCTCGTTGAGGCTGAAGCGATGTGTTATCATGTCTGTGAGACGGATTCTTCCGGCCGCCATCATCTGCAATGCTCTCTCTATCTCATTCTCTGTGGTGGAGTAGCTGGGAATCAGCTTGGTCTCTCGTATGAAGATGCTACTAGCATCACAGGTGAACATGCTTCGTTCCGGGGGGATCCCGAAAAGGAGGATTCTGCCGCCCTTCCTCACCAACGGAAACGAAGATTGAATCGCCTTCACGTTTCCTGACGCGACTATCACATTGTCGACACCCCGGCCTTGGGTCGCGTCGAGAACTCGCTTAGACGTGCTTGTGTCGGCTGCGTTCAATGCTTCGTCAGCTCCAAACTTCTTCGCCCACCTCAACCTAGATTCGATCATGTCGGTGGCGACGATCAGGTGATCTCCGAGCGCTCGAAGAAGTTGTACGTACGTGAGTCCTGCAGGTCCCGCACCGATTATCAGAACACTGTCTTCCTGCTGTATTCCGAGTCTATCTAGGCCCCTGATGCAGCAACCCGTCGGTTCTGCGAGGGCAGCTTCCTCATAACTCATGGTGTGAGGCAGTCGGAAGACGGCGCCTTTGCTGACGTTGGTTTCAGGGACTCGGAAGTGCTCTGCGAATCCGCATGGATCAAGATTGCTTTTGGGAAACTTGTGACACATGGTATGATTTCCATGTAGACAATAGTAACAGGTGTGGCATGGTACGTGGTGATGCACAGCGACGCGATCACCTCTCGAATAACCCTGTATGTCAAGGCCGACTTCCTCAATGTCTCCAGCGACTTCGTGCCCAAGGACAGGTGGAGTCACCCGCACACCCTGAAGTTTCTCCAAGTCTGTTCCGCAAATCCCGCACACCCTCATCTTGACGAGGAGATCTCCCCGGCCAATCCTAGGCAAGTCGACATCGGCAAGCTGGAGGCGCCCTTGAGAATCAACGAGAGCAGCTTTCAAGGTGAGGCCAAGTTCCATCTCTAGCTTCTCATCTTGAATAAAGGAACCGCCTCCGTCGCAGGTATCCCGCCAGTCTGCTTTTGGAAGCATTCAAGTATTCGTATCTACACGCAGGCGACGCTGCAGGAGCATGTGACAGAGAGCGGACCGGACGTTCAGCAACAGGATGGACGACCACTTGTCTTGGCTAGATTCGGCATTAGACTGGCTTGGCAGAATGGGATACTTGGGTGCTTTCCTGGCCGGCTTCTTAGGCGCGAGCATCCCTTTCTTTCCATCCTACATCTTGATCCCTCTGATGGCAACCCAGTTACATCCATTCCTTGTGGGCATCATATCAGGGATCGGCGCCGGAGTCGGACAGTACTTGCACTACTACATTGGCCTCGGCGGCAGGCACCTATTCTCGCCTGATACCCAAGCTCGATTCGAGAAATGGCGCATAAGATACGGAAAATATGGCCTATGGCTGATCGTAGCTCTAGCCGCGACACCGATAACCCCCGACGACATCATCTGGATACCTCTTGGGCTGGTCCGATATCCCAGAGTGAAAGCACTGATCGCGGGAATCACTGGAAAGACAATACTGAGCCTCGTCTATGCGTACGCAGGCTACTATGGCTGGTCGTTCATAGATCAGTTGCTCAAAGGTTGGGGCCTAGGCTAGAACGCACTCATTGATCACGAAAGCAGTACTGCACTTCGAGGAACCCTTTCCGGAAGTACCAGTAGATTGGTGCGGGGGGTGGGATTCGAACCCACGAAGGCCTACGCCACAGGATCTCTTGTCCTGAGGCGGATCTTAAGTGTGGCACGACTCTGAGTCGGTCGTCCTGCCCCTTTGACCTGACTCCCGCCCTTACGGTGTGATCTTGGGTCTCGGGAACCCCCGCTCGTATTGGCTAGGACTCGAGTTCCGCTAAAAGCTTGTCATAGTCCAAGAGAGTTTCACGAGCGCGATCGATTTGTAGACAGTGCAAAACTATATGGCGGCATGGTCGTTAGTCTTGCTGGCTGGGCCCGTGGCGCAGTCTCGCAGGTTGACGCCTACGAGGCGAAGTACGGACAGCGCGGCAGATAGCCGCCGTGGGCTAGTCGAGCCTCCTAAGTGAACCACGGAATCAGCTGTAGAGTGCGCCTGAAACGCACGCACAAGTCCGGGGTTCAAATCCCCGCGGGCCCGCCATGAATCCTATCCATGTGCTCGTCAGTCCCTTGTCCTAGGCAGACGACGGACGATAGGGCAGTATCTGAACAGAAAAGACAGTCTGGATGGTTACAGCCATCTTGTCTTGATGTCCTTGACCGCTGTAAGGTGTGGATCGTCAGTGACGCACGGAGCACCTATGAGTTTGCTTGTGCCAGCTATCAGTGAATCAGCCAAAGAAATCCCGTATTTGTGTCTCAGTTCCGCTGATGAAGAAGCCAATTCAGAGTCAACATCAACAACCCTGAACGCCTTCTCTATGAAGTCACGTCGCAACTTTGCAGTTTCCCTCCCTTCCTTCTTGAGCGACAGTACGTAGATCTCATGAATTACTATGGATGAGATGTATCGGTTCTTGGTCTTCTTGATCTCTTCCGCTATCCTTCTCTTCACACCAGCATCCGCGTTGTAGAAGTGTTCCACGAAGAAACGTGTGTCATACACCGCTTTAGGCATCTTCTTCCCTCAATTTGTCTAGGAGGTGCTTCATTTCCGCAACCGTTCCCTTCCCAGCTCCAGAACCAGCAAGATCAAGGAAGGACTTTCTCGGTCTGAAGAGGATTCCATGGCCCGCATCAACAACCTCAAGACGACTCCCCTCCTCGATGTGATATTTGGCTCTGAGTTCAGCAGGTATTGTGGTCTGTCCCTTCCTCGTCACGACTACCTCGGTCATACGCCGATCACGTAGTACTTTGGCGAAGTAGTACACATAAGCATTTCCACGGAACTCAGGCCACCTCCACGAAAATGGAGTCGGTGGTGTGCAAGGGGTCGTTCGTGAACTGGCATGGTTCTGGAGTTGAATCAGGAGTATCCCATGAGTTCCGGAGTCATGGGCGCTAGGCTAGGAAGCGGTCAAGAAAGCACTCACGTGAGACCGTTGTGAGTGTCTGCTGACCATAGCAGGGCGAGTGCAAGCTTCCGGCTTTGGTCGTGGAGTGAGCGAGTAAGTCGACGAGTTTAATGCTCTCGTCTGCGATCGGACTGTTTGGAGTCGAATCATACAAGCCCGCATGGGCTAGTAGGCTCCAGATGTGAGTGGGATGCCTGAAGACCCGAATATGGGCGCCTACTCGAAGAAAGCGGCGGAGAGGTTCGGGGAACAGGCGACATGAATATGGCTGCTCGCTACGGCGAGTACGCTGTCAGGCCG
>JALHTB010000143.1 GCA_022865625.1 Candidatus Bathyarchaeota archaeon | reverse complement strand
TGTGTACACTACATAAGAAGCTGTGGAGACTGCTCATTCTGTCGAACTGACAGAGAGAACTTCTGCGAAGAATACCAGATGATAGGAAAGGACATCGACGGAGGATTTGCAGAGTACATAAGGGTTCCAGTATCCAACGTCCTGAAACTGCCTAGTGCCGTGCCATTCGACCAAGCATGCATACTTGGATGCGCGGTCTCAACGACCTATCACGCGCTGAAACGCGGCAGAATACGTGCTGGAGACACTGTTGTAATCTATGGTGTCGGCGGCCTCGGCGCACAGGCAATATCACTTGCCAAGATCTTCAAGGCTGAGAAGATTATTGCCGTCGACATATCTGATGAGAAACTGAAGCTAGCAAAGAAACTGGGAGCCGACGGAATCGTGAATGCCGCAACTGAGGATCCGGCTCAGCGGGTAGAAGAGATGACAGAAGGCAAGTTCGCCGATATCGTACTGGACTTCGTAGGTGATGCGAAAGTAGTAGAACAGGAGATCAATTGCGTTGGAAAGGGCGGGAGGATGGTGCTGGTCGGCATAGGCCGAGATGACATCAGAGTATCCCCATACAAGATGATCATTGGCAAAGAGATGGAAATCATAGGTGTGAACGATCATCTCAGATCAGAACTAGCCGAGCTGATTGAGATCGTCGGATCCGAGAAAATGGACCTCTCAACGTCAATCACACACCGAGTGCACTTGGACGAAGTGAACACTGGACTTGGGATTCTTGAAGAAAGAGCTGGAAATCCCATTAGGGTCGTTGTCGTGAAATAGTGCTACGTGGGCTATTCTTGAGTTCGTAGGAGAGGTTGTTAGGGGATTCCTCCCCTAACCCGTCGTCGTTCAGGAGTTAATCTCTGTGTGTGTGCGGGTACCTTGGTGCGAGCATCGTAATTTGAACCGTCGTTTTGAGGTTTTGGTGTGTGTGTGCGCGCACCAGGCGATCCACACACAGTCAAGGACGAACTGAACGCCGCGATCTCCTGCAATATGGCTTATATTCTCTGGGCCATTCAAATTCATGGCATCTGAACGCGGGAGGCCCATATGAGCAGATTTCAAGAATGGGCCACACGTAAGTATAGCCCAGAACAGCGGATTATCTTTCTAACTTTTCAAGGCATCCTGTTTGTCATCGGAGTGCCGTTCTTTCTAGTTGTTGTGTCACCCTATCTCGATCAAACTCTACAGGTGCCTCGATTCGTCTATTGGCTCATAAACCCGCTCGTTGGGCTACCGCTTATCTTGATAGGCTTGTTGTTTGCCATCTGGTCCATTCAAGCTCAGTTTACGCTAGGCAAGGGAACCCCAGCGCCGATGATGCCAACACAGAAACTGGTTGTATTGGGACCATATGCTTATTGTCGTAACCCGATGACCTTTGGAACTCTTCTTTTCTACTTGGGTACGGGCGTATGGATTGGCTCCGCTTTTGCAGTTTGTTTGACTTTGTTCCTTGCGGCTTTGCTCGTCATATACATCAAAGTAATTGAAGAAAGAGAGCTAGAATCACGATTTAGGACAGAATACTTGCAGTACAAGCGTAGGACGTCATTCATTGTGCCGCGCCTGCGCAGATACACCCGGCAAGAGGCTGAGGCTTGCCCCGAATCGTAGGTATGCGGCTCGATTGTATGGAAAGCTGTGTGTGTGGGTCACTTGGTGCGGGCGTCGTAATTTGAACTCTTGATCTGCGTGTGTACCGTTTTCTTGGCGCCGGCATTGTCATTTGAACTGTGATTCCTCATGTGTACCTAACCGACGCAGATGTCACAACCTGAGGCTGCGATTCCTCACACGCAAACAAGGGTTAATCCACGAAAATAGCAATACTCGCAGTCTCGAAGGTCTTCCACGAGCAATTGATAGTGTTATAGGCAGTTTGTGGGTGAGCTCGGGTCATGGGCAAACTCAAGCTGGGCGTAGATGTCGGGGAGAATGATGCTGAGCCAAGACAGTTTCTTGAGTGCGCATTGCTTGCTGAAGCGGAAGGGTTCGACTCAGTCTGGTTTGGAGACCATTTCATGCCTTGGATTCACACCGGAGGCAAGTCGGTCTTCATCTGGTCCCTTCTAGCCTCATCACTTGAACGTACGAATCGGATCCATATGGGTCCAGATGTGACATGCCCCATAGGGGGAAGATTCCACCCCGCAATAGTAGCTCAAGCAGTTGCAACCCTAGACAGCATGTATCCAAGCCGAGTCATGCTTGGAGTCGGATCCGGAGAAGCCGTGAACGAAGCGAGATTCATCCAGGGACATGAGCGCAGTTGGCCCACCTGGAAAGAGAGAATAGAAAGACTGGCCGAAGCAGTTACGTTGATCAGACAACTGTGGACAACTGAGGGCTACTTCACATTCAATGGAAAATACTTCACCATGCAAGACGTCACACTGTACACGAAACCAAAGACCAGAATACCGATCTACTTCGCCGCAATGGGACCGAAGGCGGCTGCATATGCTGGAAGATTCGGAGACAACCTAATCACGATCAGATCCCCAAGAACCTGTCGTGATGTCATATTCCCCAAGTTCAACGAAGGAATCACAATACAGGGCAAGAGACCTGATGAGGCCGAGAAGATGGTCCTAATCAACATGGCAATTGGGGATCCGAAGGAGAGTGTGAAGAAGCTAAGGTCTGGCTCGGCTGGCTTTCTCGCAGAAGGAGCCTTCGACGATCCCGATCCAAGACACATAGAAGCCTCAGCCACAACCGTCGAAGAGAACATAATCAGAGAATACTTCCAACTCTTGCCAAAGGTCGAGGATCTAATCGACCTGGCAAAAGAATACCAGAAAGCCGGAGCGGACCACGTAGTCTTTCAAACTGGCGCATCTCCTGACCTGATACGATCAATTGGACGTCGAGTGCTTCCTCATCTGCGATAACGTGTGCGCTTGAGTGCTCACCAGTGGATGCCAATTGAACAGACACATTAGGTTGAATCCGAGATAGGGATTAGGAGTCTCCGGATTGTCCTTCGCGAAAATTGCTTTGCGTAATATTCCAAGGAGAAAGCTTCGGAATTCACTAACAGTTCTTGGCATAGTCATTGGAGCGGCTCTCCTCGTCGGAGTGAACATAGCGGCTGAGAGTTCCTTTGTCGAATTCAAGTGGAACCTCTTGCGCAGAGCTTGAAGGTCAAGGTTGGAGATCAGATTTCGGTAAGAACACCAACAGGATCAGTCAAGCTTACAGTCATAGGAATTCTGCGAGGTTCCGGCCTTTCATTTGCACAAATGGGAGGGATATCCATGTCTCAGGCTGGATTCGTTTCATTGAGAACCGCCAGCACATATTTTGTGCCATCAAATCAAGTTCCTCGCGCCTACATCTTCTATGTCAAGCTACGGCAAAGTTCGGACACAGGCATTGTCAAGAATGAAATCCAAGAGAGGTACAGGGAATCATATGATCTACAGATGATAACCATCGATGACCTAATGGCCGAAGTGAACAATAACATCGGGCAATTCTTTGTTGTGTTCGACATTACCGTCTATATGGCCATCATCTCCGCAACCGGCGGGATAGCTGCTACGATGTTGATGACAGTAAATGAACGTCGAAGAGAAATCGGAATGCTGAGATCCCAAGGAATGAGCAATGCAAAGATTTTCCTGCTTGTGCTGGCCGAAGCTGTCTTCCTTGGGCTAGTTGGCTACGTAGTCGGGGTCGTAGCAGGACTTTTCCTGCTGAGGGGCGTCACGCTCCTCATGTCCACTACCGGCCTGAACGTACCATTTCTTGTGCCCTGGGAGAGAATGTAATTCGCGCTACTGCTTGCGATTGCTACAGCGATCATCGGAGTGACGTACCCATCTTTCAGGGCGACACGTGTCAACTTAATTGAGGTCCTGAGATACAGGGGTTAGCAATGCAAGCAGAGATCGTCGTCGAACTCATCAATGTCACGAAAACGTACAGGCTTGGTGAGGTCCAAGTGCAAGCGCTCCGGGGGGTGAACATGAAAGCCAGCAGAGGCCAGATCGTCGCCATCATGGGGCCTTCAGGATCAGGAAAATCCACGATTCTCAATTTGGCGGGTGCCTTGGATCGGCCGACCTCTGGGAAGGTTATAGTTGATGGAAAGGGCATCTCGAGAATGTCAGAGGGTAGACTTGGGCAGATACGCCGAGATTCGATTGGATACAGCTTCCAGTTCTACAATCTGATTCCCGTACTCACCGCGTACGAGAACGTGGAACTTCCGATGCTTATCGCAGGGATTGGCAGAGAGGAGAGACACAAGAGAGCACATGAGCTTCTTGATTTGGTCGGTCTCTCTGACAGGTCTCATCATAGACCAGACGAGCTTAGTGGTGGGGAACAGCAGAGAGTAGCAGTTGCCAGGGCTCTATCGAAGCGGCCGCCACTGGTTCTCGCTGATGAGCCGACGGGCGACCTAGACTCGAAGAGTGGGATGCAAGTCATGACCATCCTCAGAGACTTGGCGAAGAAGGAGCTCTCGACCGTGGTCATGGTTACTCACGACCATCAGAATGCCAGCCTAGCAGACAGAATCCTCGAAATCAGAGACGGAATGATC
>JALHTB010000142.1 GCA_022865625.1 Candidatus Bathyarchaeota archaeon | reverse complement strand
TGTGATCGGCGCGACCAATAGGCCGAATGCAATCGATCCCGCGCTGAGGCGACCTGGAAGGTTTGACCGCGAGATCGAGATCGGCGTTCCGGACAAGCAGGGCCGCTACGAGATCCTTCAAATCCACAGCAGGAACATGCCGCTCGCAGAAGACGTTGACATCAAGCATCTTTCAGACATGACTCACGGCTACACTGGAGCAGACATCGCATCGCTGTCAAGAGAGGCGGCGATGAAAGCACTCAGACGCTACATGCCAGACATCAACCTCGAAGAGGAAAGGGTCCCACCCGAGATTCTGGACAAGATGGTCGTGAAGGAAGACGACTTCCTCTCAGCCTATCGGGAGATCACTCCGACTGCAATGAGGGAAGTCTACGTTGAAGTGCCCTCGGTGCGTTGGAAAGAGGTCGGCGGGCTAGAGGAACTGAAAGGCGAGCTCATCGAGTCAGTAGAGTGGCCACTGAAGAAGCCTGAAGTCTTCAAGAAGATGGGTATCAAGCCTCCAAGAGGGATACTACTCTATGGGCCACCAGGATGCGGCAAGACACTCCTCGCAAGGGCTGTCGCGACAGAGAGCGAGGCGAACTTCATCTCAGTCAAAGGCCCAGAGATCTTCTCAAAGTGGGTAGGCGAATCCGAGAAAGCAATCAGAGAAGTGTTCAGGAAAGCCAGGACCGCGGCGCCTGCCATAATATTCTTCGACGAACTCGACTCAGTCGCCCCTAGACGAGGACTCGGATACTCTGACTCAGGCGCGAGCGAACGAGTGATCAGCCAACTTCTCACTGAACTTGACGGCATAGAATCACTCCAGAACGTCGTCGTCATAGGTGCCACAAACAGGCCTGACATCCTCGACCCCGCTGTCCTCCGACCAGGCAGATTCGACCGACTGATCTACATCCCCGCTCCCGATCCCAAGGCACTCAAGGAGATCTTCAAGATCCATGCCCGAACCATGCCACTGTCAAAGGATGTCGACCTCGAGCAGATCGCTCACATGGCCGCTGGAGGCTCTGGCGCAGATGTCGAGGCTCTCTGCAGAGAAGCAGCGATGAACGCGCTACGCGAAGACCCAGAAGCGAACGAGGTCACGCTCCACGATTTCAAACAGGCGATGGAGAAGGTTCAGCCGAGCATAACCGCGGACATGGACACATGGTATCAGAACTTCTCGAAACGCTTCAGGAGAGAGAGGGCGGCACCACCGCCGGCCATAGCGTAGAGAGGCTGTGAAAGAGCTAGATGAACAAGGTCTGGGGGCCCCGTCCCCTCAATTTGGCTGTTGTCGAGGTTCTTCAACGCAAAGGGCCGCTCGCTGACGACGATCTCCTAGACGAGGTCAAGGAGAGCTACGGCGAAATTAGCTTCAGAGAACTCAACACTGTCCTCCTCAAACTCGAACTCAACGGGATCCTAAGAGTGACTCGGCTCATGAAAGGAAAGAGAAGAGTAGAACTGGTCGAGCACAGACACGCGTAATTCGGTATCTACTGCAGGCCCTCACGACCCTTATCTAGCTGAACCGCGCTCGAAACGAGCGTCAACCTTTCGGCTCTCAGTCAAGAGGCTGCACTTCACCAAGGCAGGCAGAACCAGTGAACTCGAGCTTTGACGTCATTGTAGTTGGCGCTGGAGTAGCCGGGGCTACGACAGCCGAAACCGTGGCCTCCTTGGGATCGAGCGTTCTCGTCCTCGAGGAACACAATCGAGTCGGGATCCCGTCACATTGCTCAGGACATGTCGGCATCAATAGCATGAAGCGCTTGGGCATATCGCCACCTGAAGGAATCATCAAGAATCAGATACGCGGTGCAATCTTCCATTCCCCGTCAGGCCAGTCTGTCCGACTTGAGCGTCAAGACCCGATCACGTGGGTTCTCGATCGGAAAGCCTTCGATGAACATATGGCCACCAGAGCCGAAAAGGCTGGAGCGCAAATACAGTTCAATTCGCGAGCCGTGTCGATTCACACACACAGCAGTGAGCCAATTCAAGTGCAAGTTGGGGCCGGCCGTGAATCTCGCACACTCAAGTGCGGTCTCATCATCGACTGCGAGGGTGCAGCACCTACACTCACACCTGATCGACTCGCAAGCGAACGTCACAGATCGATGTGGATCAACTCAGCTCAAGTCCACGTCGAGCGAGTGAACGATCTAGATCGCGATATGGTTGAGATCTATCTTGGATCGAAGTATGCGCCCGGGTTCTTTGCCTGGATAATACCTTGGCGAGACGGATCCGCGAAAGTCGGATTGGCTACTCGCGAAGGAAATCCGCGCTTCCTCCTCGAGAGGTTCATGACGCGACATCTGCAGGCGTCTCGTAAACTGAAGGGCACAAAACAGCATGACGCATCCTTTCACCCTATGCCTCTTGGAGGGCCAATCTCCAAGACATACTACCCCGGGATGCTGATTGTGGGCGATTCTGCGCAACAGGTTAAGCCGACCACCGGAGGAGGCATCGTGTTCAGCCTCGTCTGCGGAAGGGCAGCAGGAGAAATCGCACACGAGGCAATCGCAAGGAGAGATGTTTCCGAGTCGTTTCTTTCAAAGTATGAGAGGCGTTGGAAGGGCGAGATTGGTTACGACCTCAAGGTCATGCGAGCCATCAGGAGGATGTTATTCAGATTACCAGATCGTCAATTGGAGAGGATCTTCTCGGTCGCTCGCTCGCTCAATGTCGGCGATGTGCTTGGCAGGGCGGATGACATAGACGCGCAGGGGAGGATACTTGCACGGCTGGGGCTCGACCCTCGACTCGCAATCAGTCTGCTCTATTCTTCAGTGCTTTCGCTACCGTTCATTATGAACTCAAGAGAGGTCAGTGCTCGACGGCCGCATGTATGAGTTAATGGTCGTCTACTTGCTGGACAGTTTGCGATAGGCCTCCACTATGGCCGGCACAATCTTGTAGAGGTCTCCGACGATTCCATAGTCCGAATACTCAAAGATAGGGGCCTTTGAGTCGGTGTTCACCGCGACCACAACGCGTGCGTTCTGTATGCCTGTAATGTGCTGGATCTGCCCGGAGATACCACATGCGATGTACAGTTTCGGAGCTACTTTCTGACCAGACAGTCCAACGTACTGGTCCACAGGAAGCCATTTCAGGTCTTCAGCGATTGGACGCGAGCAGCCCACCACACCGTTGATGGTTTTCGCAAGTCCTTCGACTACTGGAATGTCCTCTTTGTTCTTGAGGCCGCGTCCGAACGAGACAATCGCCTCAGCGTCGGTGATCCTCACACCTGCAAACTGTTTTGGTTTGCGGTCAAGCACTTTGACCGGAGATTCGGTCAGCTTTGGCTGGACCTTCACGATCTCTCCAGTTCGGCTCGGATCTTTACCTAACGGTTGGAAGACCCCTTTGGGAAGCGTGAAGATCTGTGGCTTGGATCGAACAGTCAACGTCTCCGTTATGTTCCCCCCGAGTATCAGGCGATCAACAACCACGCACTTCTTCTCGATGTCTATATCCAGTTTCGAGCATTCTGTACAGCACCCGGTCTTGAGGCGTTCCGCGAGTCTGGCTGCTAGTTCCAGACCACTTCTGGTTGCGCCGATGAGCACGACGTCCGGCTTGTAGGTCTGAACCATATCAGTGAGCGCTTCTGAGTATGGATGGACTTGGAATGTCTTCAGCGACGCGTCCTGAGCAGTGTAGACCTTGTCAGCACCGAAGGCTATGAGATCCTTGCTCGTTTCTGAAACGTCTTCGCCAATAGAAACTGCCGCAAGATGGGTTCCAAGTTTTCCTGATAGATCGCGCCCCTTGGAGAGTAGTTCCCTGGCAACATTGGGGGCTTCGGAGAATACCCAGACTCCTTCGTGTTTCTCTGATGCTGTCAACTTGCTTTCAACACTCCCTCACTAATGAGAGTCGTCACAAGCTTCTCAGCAGCTTCCGCAGGCTCGCCCTGTACTACAATCCTCTTCCTTTCTCCGGTGGCAACAGCGGATTTCAGAGGCTCTGTCAGGGAGCCTTCTCGTCCGAGTTCGTTAGGTTTCAATCCTATGTCGTTGGCTGTCCATGCGGTCATAGGCTTCTTTGAGGCAGCCATTATGGCCATCAATGTGGGAAGTCTCGGCTCGTTGATCTCCCGTGAGACCGTAATGAAGACCGGTAGCTTGGATTCGACTGTCTCGTAGCAATCCTCTAGGTTCCTATCCGCAACAATCTTCCCATCTTGCAGAGTGACCTTGACGGCGTAGGTTATCTGAGGAAGATTCAGGTTCTCAGCTACTCTAGGTCCGACTTGGAAGGAGTACTGGTCTTCGGATGTCTCCCCGCAGAGAATCATGTCGAACTGTCCGATCTTTCCAATGGCGGCCGCTAGTGCGGTCGCCGTTGCGTGAGCGTCCGAATTCTCGAACTCTGGGCCTGACAGCATGTAGCCTTCGTCGGCTCCCATGGCTATGGCTTCACGGAGTGTTTCCTTCGCCTGGGCTGGCCCCATAGTGAGGACAGTGATCTTTCCCCCGACTTTCTCCTTTAGTCTGACGGCTTCCTCGATGGCATTCTTGTCTGACTCGCTGATCACGCGAGCTACGCCTTCTGTGATGAGCTTCTTGTTCGTTCGGTCGATTCGCAGGTCCTGCGTGTAGAAGACCTGCTTGGCAAGCACAATCATGCTAGGCATGGTTCCTACTCCACCACGCGGGCTCGGACCTATGTCGCCTTAGGGTTTATGATACTGACTGTTCCAGCGCGTCCGCCACAAGCTCGGCGATGTCTCTTATCAGCATCTTCTCTGAGGTTCCGAGAACCTTCGAGGCGTCCTCAAACATCGAGATGCAGTAGGGGCAGGCAGCCGCAAGCACATTCGGGGCCAGCTGCTGAGCCTCCTCGATCCTGATCGCACTGCACTTCTTCTGCACCTCTACTGTGTACCATGTGTTTCCTCCACCGCCGCCACAGCAGAAACTCTTGGCACGCGATCGCGGCATCTCAACCAATCTGCCATTCGAAATGGTATGAATGATCGACCGCGGAGTCTCGTATTCATCGTTGTATCTGCCAAGATAGCATGGGTCGTGGTATGTGATTGTCTGATCGAGTTCTTTCCCGAGTTTCAGTCTTCCCTCGCCCAATAGCCTCGATATTAGTTGCGTGTGGTGTATGACCTCGAATTTGCCGCCGAACCTCGGGTACTCGTTCTTGAACGTGTTGTAGCAGTGAGGGCATTGGGTGACTATCTTCTTGATACCCTTCTTGCTCATCATCTCGATCAGTTCCATCGCTGTCTGCTGGAACCTTCCCTCCTCTCCGACTCGACGTGCAACCTCACAGTTACACTTCTCCTCGTTTCCCAGAATTCCGAACTTGACCTGCGCGGCCCTCATGATCTTGACGAGGGCTCGGGAGACCATTTGGTTTCGGGTATCGTATGAGCCGGCGCATCCGACCCAGTAGAGATATTCTTGGTCGGGTTCTTCTCCCCAGAGCTTGACATCAAGTCCTTCTGCCCATTTGGCTCGTTCTCCGCTTGGGAGTCCGTAAGTATTGCCGACGTTTGTGAGGAAGGTGATGAGGTCTCGCTTCTTTCGGTCCACCTTTCCGTCTGCCATCAAGTGCCTACGCATATCGAAGATGGCCTCAGTGTGTTGAATCAGAACTGGACATTCCTCAACACATGCTCGGCAGGTAGTGCAAGCCCACAGTTCTTCTGGGTCCACCGTTTCCCCATGCAGTTGTCTGGCGCTACTGGGGGGCTGCAGCTCGAGGTTCTTCAGTTTCAGTATGAGATGCATCGGTGACAGTTTCGTTCCGCTCGCCTTTGCAGGGCATGCGTCCGAGCAGCGTTGGCAGAGTGTGCAGGCGTCGAAGCTAAGTTTCTGACGCCACGTGAAGTCATTGATCTCCGTCGCGCCCACCTTGACATCGAAGTTGCCGCTCTCAAGCATCTGTTTGAGATCGAACGGGGTTGTCAGCTCGCCCTTCACAGTAATTGGCGTACTGTACACATTCCACGGTGCGGTGATCAGATGGATCAGTCTCGAGTTCGGTATGTATGCGATCAGTGAGAAGACCAGCGCCGAGTGAATCAGAAAGAGTGTCGGATACAGTTCCACGAGCACCTTTGGGCCCAGCGGTTCGAAGAATGGTGTGAGTACTTCTCCGGCTGGGGAGTCCCAAGCCCAAGTGTTGACTCCCATCATGAGGAATCCGGAGACAGCCATCGCGACTATGACTCCATAGATGAAGGAGTCCTCCCAAGCAGTCTCAAGCGGAGGTCCAGAGGCCTTGAGGCGTTTGTATTCGAGCAGAATCAGCCCCAAGCCGAATAACAGAGCCAGGTAGCCTACAACATCTTTCAGAATTGGAAAGAACATTCCGACGAGTAGAAGAAAACCGATTATCGAGATGAGCACGTGCATGGTTCCGTTGAATCTCTTGTTGAGAATCTTCGCTTGTGCCATGCCGAAGCAGATGAGTCTCTCAAGTCTCGAGAGTGCGCTTCCTGGGATCTGCTCTGGTCTTCCCTGCTTCCATGCACGCACGTGTCGTCTGATGCCAGTGATGAAGAGATACGCAGTGATGACGCCGATGGCGTACCAAGCGATGATGAAGGGTAGGGGAACGTGTTGGAAGATGTCTCTGATGATTTCCATTTGTGTGTCTCCTATGAATGCGAGTGAGTCGAGTCCTCAGCGGCTCTCATGGCATTGCGGCGAAGTATCACGTATACAGGTACGGCAATCAGCAGCGGGACCACGATGACAATCGATCCCAATGTCATGTTCATGGTGTCGATTGGAATTGAGATGCTAGACGAGAGGATCTCATTGAGCGCGTAGAGCGTCAGAGTCGACAAGAGTCCGATAGCCCACGCCCCGATGGCGGTCTTCAATGGTCTCCTGAGTGTGCGCACTTCGGTTCCGCGGTCAATCAGGGGTAGCAGGAGAAGCGCGATGAACATTGCACCCGCGATCAATATACCGACAACCTTTGCGCTCACTAGGTCAATTCCGAAGACTGTGGCCGGCGGAACGAAATGTATGAGATCATAGACCCATCCGATCCACTTGAGAAGTCCATACGCCCAGAGGAAATACCACTCGGGCGCTATGAACTGCGGCGTGAGGAACTTGTTCGCTGGATCACCAGGCATCTGGACGGCGAATGCCCCCAAGAGCAGGGCTACTCCAAGAGTGACTAGCGAGATGATCAGGACCGGAGTAATCTGGTGCGGCAGGAACGGTCCGAAGAGTGGACCTTCCTGCTTTCCAGTTTGAATTTCTTTGTTCGCTGAGGGCTTCCAGGCTTCTTCAGGCTCAGACACTCCTTGGAGTACCACCAGCACCATGTGTATGCCGACTAGGACCACGGCTATGACAGGTAGCAGGCACACGTGATAGAAGTACATCCTCACGAGCGTGATGGGCGACAGGACGGTTCCGCCGAGAAGTATCCTCGCAATCAAGTCCCCCAGCACCGGGATCGCCCTCATTATCTGGACGCTGATCGTTGCTGCCCAGTAACCGAGCTGATCCCAAGGGAGGAGGTAACCGGAAAACGAGTACGCGAGCGCCAGCCCTAACAGAGCAACTCCTAAAATCCAGGAGATCTCGCGGCCGACCCTGTACGGGCTGCGGAAGAACGCCCAGAGCGCGTGAATTGCCAATGCGGCGACCAGGAGGTTCGCACCCCACTGATGAACGCCCCTGATGAGTGCTCCGAGCGGGATGTTCTTCATGATGTTCTGAACGCTCAGGTATGCTTCCGTTGGGGTTCCTGGGTCGCCGATGGCGGAAGGCACGTAGTGGAAAGCCAGAAGGAGACCGGTGACTCCTTGCAGAATAGCGAGAAAGGCTGTGATCGCCCCGGCGTAGTAGTAGGGGTAAGTGAGCCAGAAGATCTTGGATCTGTTCTGCCTCGTCAGCGAACTCGGCAGAGCGAAGTTGATGCTTCTCTGAGCTTCTCCTATAAGCGGCGAAATGTTGTATCGCTTGTCAATCCAATCGTAGATTCTCTTGATGCGTGTTGACGTGGATCATTTCACCCGCAATATCCGTAGACGTCAAGATTCTCGGGAATTCCGGCGATCTTTCCGTCCTTGATCTCGATCGGAATTATTGGCGCTGATCTTGGCGCAGGCCCGGCCATCACCTTGGCTCCAAGATACTCAGCACCGTTAAGCATGACATCTTTGACGATATTGTATGGATCGAAGGCGCCGTCGTGGCATCTACAGAACAGTACATCCTCATTCGGCCGGTCTAGGTGCCATGTGGATATGCAGCAGAGATGAGTGCAGGCAGCCGCAAACGCAATTAATCCATTTGTGGCCTTTGCTCCTCGAAATCTGTTCTCATCAACTCGGATGACGATGGCTGGGATGCTCTTGCGCCAGATAACATTCGCGCCCTTCCCAACTTCGTCAAAATCCTCCAGCATCACTTCAGTTCCTGCCTTGGCTGAATACCATGTTCCTTTCTCCGGACCGTATGTGAAGACATTGTCCACCTCTCCTTGCTGCTCGCCAGCTCCTGCGCTCGGCAGAAGCGACATGAGCAGTGAAAGAAACGAAACGACAGTTCCCGCAATCCCCACGGAAACGATGGCTTCAACGAACTGACGTCTGTTCATCGTGGGCCATTTCATCTTCTTGCGGCTATCTGCATTCTTCTCAGTCATGCTTTTCACCTTCTCCAGCTTTCTCGAATTGTCTCGCGGAAACGACTTCCAATCGCGGTTTCCGCGTGAACGCTTCTTTCACGAATGCGCTTCTGTACACTGCAAGGATAGCCGCAGCGAGAAATGCCGCAACGGCCAGCATTGTCCCGACTGCGATTGATCCCATCCCCTGAAGCACACTCACAACTATCAGAACGTCCATGACAAGTTCCAGTATCACGAGCGTTATGATCGCAAGGAAAGGCGCGTCCGACGAGGACATGGGATTCTCAAGCGTGGCCATATCGCGTGGTCCAAGTGGATTCAACTGCGGCATTGTCTTACTTCGTTCCGTTCTGAGGACATAGTACATGATCCCCATCAGTAGGAAAACGAAGAGGAAGGCGATCAGCCCAGCCTCGAACGATGGTATCTCAGTCACCAAGGCTATCTGCCCACACATGATTGAGGATCCGTCAACTATCAGTACCATCGCAAGATCGAGCCGTGAGTAGCCCGCGCAACCGTATATTAGTCCTCCTTCAAACCTCCACGAAGTCTAGCAGAGACAGACGCTAGCCACGTGAAGTGAGCCTGCGTCTCATTCACCACAGCGGTTCAGAACAGGTTGCGACCCACTTATCTACCGACAGATACATTCTGCCGGTCGACCTGAAGGTGAGAATGTGAAGACGGTCAACGTCGCTGTGTACGGTGTGGGGCCGATCGGCTCGGGAATAGTTCGCCTTCTGAACACGAAGCAGTGGGCACAGATCGTAGGCGCTGCGGATGTCGACGAACAGAAGGCTGGCAAGGATCTTGGAGAAGTTGCCGGGCTGAACCGCAAGATTGGAGTCGTCGTCTCTCGCGATCCTCGCAGACTCCTCGAGCAGACCTCACCTGACGTCGTAGTTCACACCACCTCATCATATCTGCCAGATATCTATCCGCAGCTCATCGAATGTGCGAGGGGGAAAGCAGATGTAGTGTCGACATCGGAGGAGCTGAGTTACCCATACACCAAGTATCCGGATCTGTCGAGAAAGATCGATGAGATCGCCAAAGAGCATGGCGTGACAGTACTCGGAACCGGAGTGAACCCTGGTTTCGTAATGGACACTCTGGCAGCGGTGATGTCTGGAGTGTGTCAGACCGTCGAGTCTGTGAGCGCGGAGCGCATTGTGGACACTTCAAAGAGAAGATGGCAACTTCAGAGGAAGACTGGCGCAGGGCTGAGCGTTGACGAGTTTCAGAGACTCGTCAAACAAGGCAAGATAAAACACGTAGGACTTCCGGAATCAGTAATGATGATTGGTGCAGCGCTCGGTTGGAGCCTCGACGATGTTCGAGAGGAAATTGCTCCCGTCGTTGCTGAGCAAGAGATGCGAACCGAATATGCTGTCGTGAGAAAGGGAAGCGCGGCTGGCGTGCAACAGATCGCAAGAGGTATCGTTGCTGGACGCGAGCAGATCGTCCTCAACTTGAAGATGTATGTTGGTGCAAAGGATCCGCGAGACTCGGTTAGAATCCAAGGAGTACCTCCTATCGACCTCACGATCCGTGGTGGGGTCCAAGGTGATCAGGCAACCGCAGCGATCGTCGTGAATTCCATACAGAACGTCGTGGCATCGGGTCCAGGTCTGAAGACGATGCTCGACCTCCCTATCGTCCATGCCACAGGCTAACACTGGATCGCTTTTCTCGTAGCAATAGGCGACTCCGTGCGGTGGGTAGATCAGGTCCACGTCATAGGGCCTGCGCCTTAACGTACTCTTCTACGAGCGAAATCAGTGCGTCGATCTCATCCTCTGAATGTGAGTACGATATTGCCGCATGCAAGTGTTCGGGCACCAGCATCACTATGCCATTGTTCAGAAGAAATGTGAAGATGCGTTTCGACTGTCGCTTGTGTTCCTCGCCGAATTGCTTGATGTCTCGGACCACTTTCTTCTTGGTGAAGTGAATCGCAAACAATGAGCCTATTCCGGTGACTCGTGCACTGATGCTTGATCTGTCAAAGATCTCTTGGAGTCGTGTCCTTGCGGTCTCGCCTAGCCGATCGATCTTGTCGTAGACAGGTTCGTCTCGCAGAGTCTGGATGGTTGCTTCGCCTGCGACGAGTGTTAGGATGTTAGCTGCGCCTGTTCCGCCCTGGAAGCAATACTTGTCGCCAGAGTACTTGGTATGGTCCATTCGTTCCATGATGTCTTGTCTTCCGGCGATCGCTCCGATGGGTAGTCCGCCGCCGATTATCTTTCCGAAGACCGTCAGGTCGGGCTGGACGTGGAAGTGTGCTTGGCCTCCACCAAGGCCTAGTCTGAAGCCGGTTATCACCTCATCAAAAACAAGCAAAGCACCGGTTTCGTCGCACAGCTCGCGAAGACCTTCCAAGAACCCTCGCTCAGCAGGAATCATTCCTCCGGCGCCCAGCACCGGCTCCACTACCACGCAGGCAAGCTTCTTCTTACCGATGATTCTTCGCACTCCTCGAAGGTCGTTGTAGGGAAGCACGAGCGTGTCTTTCAGAGCTCCCCGAGTGAGTCCGCCCGAAGGCAGGAGTTCAAATGGGGGTTTGATAGCGCAATGAAGCGCGTCATACCCGCCATGCCAGCCCCCTTGGAACTTCCCGATCAATGAGCGTTTTGTGAAGGTCCTCGCAAGCCGCACTGCGTACATGTTTGCTTCAGTGCCTGAGTTCGAGAACCTGATCATCTCTGCACTTGGCACAAGGTGTTTGATGAGTTCTGCGTGTCTGACTTCGAGTTCGTGGACTAGGCCGAAGTTCCAGCCTTTCTTGAGTTGCCTTTCGAGAGCCTTTCTCACTTTGGGATGAGAGTGCCCCAGAATCATGGAGAAGTGAGTGCACCAGTAGTCAGTGTACTGGTTTCCTTCAAGATCCACGACCTTGCTGCCATGAGCTGACTCGACATAGAACGGGTAGGGTTCAAGGAAGCGGTTCTTGTAGCTTACACCTGCTGGGAGGACATGCAAGGCACGCGTGTAGAGTTCTCTTGATCTTGCGGTTGTCTGCTCGAACGTTGGGTTCGTCATCTGCTGCGACACCGCCTCAATCTCTTCAGACCCAGACTGATACCATTTGTGGAAGACAGGAATCCAGATGCCCTTGCACGAAGGCGTGGCCCCGCGGAGATGCGCCGAGTCAGGAGATCCTGCAACGGATTTCATTTGGGGGTTCTTCGCAACACCTCCAAAGGAGTGGCTCTCTCACAACCCTCTTCAGGCATCTCACGTTGCAGAGATCGTCGATCTCGGGCATTCGTTGCATAGGTCCAAATCTAGGCCTGGATTGGGCAGTCAGCTGACGAGTTCTCCGGTGCTTTGTTTCAACACAATCAAGAGAAAACGGCACAGTCGCGCTCGGGAATATGGTAACTAATGAGATGTGAAGCGGCAAGTATGGCGGGATCAGTTCTAGGAGCGGTGAACATACGTGGCCTCAACGACAATCAGATGCGGCTACTGTGGACAGTGGATCGCACGTTTATCTCAGGTCTGCCCATACTGTCAGAAGAAGTTCCTCCTGAGGGGATTGGGCCTCTAGAGAGGGCGTCGAACCTACTCTCCGCTGCTCATCCTAATCTTCAATCTCTCCGTTGAATGCCGAGTCTGTTCAAAGGATCAGATCGAGCCCGCGAAGGCGCGGCTTAATGAACAGAACACACTACCCTAGACCCAAATCTAACAAGATGCGGCAGAGAACCGGAATCGGATGATGCAATCGGATATGTTCAGCGCACTCGAAATCACATTGGTCATCGCGGTCTTGGGCGGGTTATTCCTGATTCATACGAGGACACGCGCAGGATCGTTACCCCTCTATATCGCAGTCGGAATCTTGCTTCTAGCGATCATCGCGGCGACGAAGTTCATCTATTCTCTCATTGGAATCGTGCTTCTGCTCGTGCTAGTCTGCGTGGCTCTATTTTGGAAGCTCGCTCGATCTAGGTGAGATGCCTCATAGGACACACGAGCAGCCCGCATGGCCAGTATCAGACGAAGATCCCGATCAGGAATCCGGCGGCAAGCAACAATATCGTCGACAGGATGACCATCACGTTCAAAGCGAGCGCAGGTACCAGTTTGGGAATCTCATCGTAGTTCTTGAGCGCTATTCGTGCGGCTTTGTATGCAATGGGAATAGTGATCAACGAGACGAGAGCCACAAACGGCGCTGCACCGGCCGCTACCGCCACAATGATCGACGCGTACGTTGCGACAAGGCCAAGAACATAGATCATGGCTGACGTTCTCTTTCCAAGCATTATCACTAGATGCCGTCTGCCGGCCATTTTGTCAGCATCAGCATCCGGAAACTCATTCAGGAGCAGGAGCAGTGCAACAAGGATGGTGATCGGAACAAGGACACTGATACCTGTGCCATCTATGACTCCGGTTTGAGTGACATAGACTCCTAATCCCATGAATCCAAACCCTGATCCGGCCACAGCTTCGCTGAGGCCGCGAATTCTTGAGAGAACCGGGCTGTACAGGCAGATTGTGATTAGCCCATACAGCAGAATCGGAAACAGAGGATAGAACATGTGTGTCAAGAAGTGGGCACCTACACCGGCCGCACCTAGGAGGCAGACAATACCGATGCCGAAAGCGACTTGAGGATTCATCTTGCCATTGACTAGGATGTCTATTCCCCCGCTGAAAGGTGTCTTCGTTGTCCTCGCGTCGATCTTGGTTCGATAGTCAAAGTAGTTGTTGAACACGTTCACGGCCATGTGAGTCAGCAAGGCACCGACTAGGACAAGAAACGCGTCGAATGGGTTGAATATCCCGTGCGCGTAGAGTGCAGCCGCAAGGCCAGCCGAGACGATAACAACAGTCAACGGCAGGAAGTTGGCTCTAGTGATGAGCGCGAAGTTGTTCAGGATCCTAACGCTTCCTTGACGATGGGCACGAACGGCGGACTTTCCGATTGGAGGTCGCTCTTATCCTTTCGTTACTCCGATTGGCACGAGCCTGCATACCTTTGTTGCGATGCCCACTTGGTGACTGACCTCAGCGACACGGTCTACGTCCTTGTAAGCTCCTGGGGCTTCTTCCGTCACAGTTCCCATCTCAGCTGCTCGAAGCAAGATTCCCTTGTCTGCCAGTCCTTTCTCGACTTCTCGAGGTCCCCATCGCCTCTTTGCTGCTGCTCTGCTCATCATGCGTCCGGCGCCGTGTGCCGTGGAACCGAAGCTTAGTTCCATGCTCTTCGGTGCTCCTACGAGGAGCCATGAGCTGGTCCCCATGCTGCCTGGGATGAGGACTGGCTGGCCGATCTCTCTGTACTCAGCTGGTATGTCCGGATGTCCTGGAGGGAACGCACGAGTTGCGCCTTTGCGGTGGACTACTACTTTCTTTTGATGGCCTTCTTCGTCGACGATGTGACTCTCGATCTTTGCGACGTTGTGGCATACATCGTAGATTAGGTGCATGTCCAACTGGTCAGCGCTCTTCCCGAAGGTCCTCTCGAATGCCTCTCTGGTCCAGTGTGTAATCATCTGCCTATTCACCCAAGCAAAATTGCATGCCGCCGCCATCGCCGGCAGATAGTCCTCAGCTTCAGGACTCTTCGTCGGCGCACAGGCAAGTTGCCGGTCGGGCAGGTTGATGTGATACTTGCTCACTGCTCGTTCCATGACCCGCAAGTAGTCACTGCAAACTTGGTGTCCATAGCCTCGGCTTCCTGTGTGAACTAGGACAAGGATCTGTCCTGGGCGTTGTATTCCCAGATGCGTGGCGACGCGTTCATCGAGAATCTGGTCCACTTTCTCGATCTCTAGGAAGTGGTTGCCGCTGCCAAGGCTTCCAAGCTG
>JALHTB010000023.1 GCA_022865625.1 Candidatus Bathyarchaeota archaeon | reverse complement strand
GGGCTCACTCTTTGAACCAGAATGGTCCTTGTTGCCATCCCATGAGGCGGTCACAGTCCATGCTCCCGCCTTGTCACTAGTGAAAGTGTCGGTGAAATTGCCGTCCTTGCTGGCACTTACGGCCTTTGTGCTGCTCGCTCCGTCTGGACCCGCGTAGGTTAGGGTGACGCTTGCCCCGGACCAGTCAAACTCGACAGGAAGAAGGAGCTCTCCGGCGTGCTGAACGCTACCCTTCACCTGCACCGCTTGTCCGGATGTTGCCTTTGATGGCGAGACTGAGATGGTCATGCTGCTTTCGCCTTTCTCGCCTCTGTCTAGGGCGCTTTGGCTGTCGACAATCAGTTCATCGGCGTGCCAGTGGAATGGAAACATCCGCTTCGCGGCTTCAAAGTCCGCTATCGCGCTCGCATAGGCCCCCGCGAAGTAGTATCCGAGTCCCCGCCTGTACGTCTCATCAACCGTTCCCCCTTCGTTGTCCACACCGTTCTCATTCAAGTAGTTCATGACGAGCTTGCTCGGGACTAAGAAGTTGAATCCCGCAACCTCCTGTCCGGCCTCAGATATGCTGCCCATGTTTGCCACGCCAATCACTTCACCTTTGGCGTTGAGTGCGGGCCCCCCACTGTTTCCATGCGTCATCATGGCATCGGTCTGTAGCGTGGGCGTGTTGAAAATCGTCTCCTTTCTGCCGCTGAATATGCCGCGGGTGAGCGAAGGACTGAGCATGGTTGAACCACTCAAGATCGGAGAGAATGAGACGACGCCTGGGTAACCGATTACGTACACTTCTTCGCCGACGCGAAGGCTGTCCGAGTCTCCCACAACCAGGCTTGGAGTGTTCGACATGTCAACTTTCAGGATTGCTAGGTCTCGTTCAATCATGGGGCTTGGATTGCCAATCACCTTGGCTAGCTTGCCCTTCGCTGCAATCTCGCCTGCCTGGAAGGTACCCAGGATGACGTAGATCAGCCTGATAGAATCTCTGATCACAGCGTTGTCTATGAACCATTTCGTCATGAATTGTATGCGGGCTTCGTCTGCATTCGGTTCAAACTGCAGGAGATAGTCGATGGCGGCTCCCGCCAGTATCTGCTGCTTAGTAACCAAGTCTTCTCGATAGTTCGAGTGTGTCATACACCAGACTACGTGACCATTGGTGACTACGTAGCCTTCTGAATTCACAAAGAAACCTGAACCCACAGCGGCAACAGTCGTTTCGAGATCGTAGAATCCCGTGTCGGTGGGATATCTGACAGTCGACACCAGTCCCGTGACGATGAAGACCGTCGCCGGCAGGCCCAAGTTCGCGGCCAACTCCGCCTGAGAAGTGCCTTGTGCGACTGTAGGGAGCGTAACGGCCGTCGAGAACGCGACGAGTACAAGAAATAACACCGAAAGCATACGTTTCATGCTCGAACCTCTCTCAATTCAACACGCCACAATGGGTGCTTCATCTATATTTGCCTTGGCAAACCGACGGAAGAGAAACGAAAAGATATGGCGGGCCCGCGGGGGCTAGCCATCTTCGCAGTGGCGGAACCTCAGATCAATGGATTGATTCTCTCCGCGACTGAAGTCGGAGATTCATGCTTCCATTATGGTCCTCTGTTGGGTGGGCATCCCGTTGTTGCGGTTCCACCCGCATCCATCCCGGTGTAGAAGCATAGGCCAAACCATTGGCTTGACAGCGTACCCGCCGCAGCGAGCCGCCATATTCATGATGCCTCTGCTTACTCGAACCTGCCCCGCCTATTTTCGGTTGAGAGCCTTATTCGAGGCTTCGGACATCTCAACCACATCTGAGCCTACTGTCCCTTCCGGGATTGTCTCATTCGGCCCAGCAGATCCGGTGTGTGCCAGACATTTAAGCTGCAAGGGCTCGCTTACTCCACGACTAGAAGTCGGGAGCTTGCGCTCGCCCAGTTATGGTCAGCCTACTTCGCACAGGTTGGGCTCGACGAGAGGCGGCAGATCTCTTGGTGCGCGATAACGCCAAGTCGCGAATAG
>JALHTB010000141.1 GCA_022865625.1 Candidatus Bathyarchaeota archaeon | reverse complement strand
ATGAGACGTCTGAGCAGTGTGCCTAGTGAAGACTACTAGCGCCTGCTTCGCCTCGCACGTTTGGCCCGTCTCGACGGTCTTGTTCGCTTGACACGTCTCACTCGCGTTGTCTTTCTCACTCGTTTGGCTTTCCTGACTCGTTTGGGTTTCCTGACTCGCTTGGCTGGCTTGCGTGGGAAATCGTACGAGAGTTCACAGGAACCACACATCCATCTGTCTGACCCAAAGACAGGATGCAGCGGCTTTCCACAATGTGGGCAGAGGTGAAGAGTCGCCAAAACGCATCATACCAGGCTCACATGAGCGACCTTATAGCTATTATGAGAGAGGGTTCTGTCAAATGTACGGGACACGACGATGGCTGTAGAGAGATCTTCGATTGCTTGAACAACTGGCCAAGAGAGAACGTGTGTAGTCGGCAATTGGACGTTAGATGTGGTACCCTTTTGCTATGGCTCTCTTTTTTAAATTCTCGAATGTTGCGGCCTCGGGGAACCAACTGTCACGGTCTCTCATGTAGGTGAAGCAACGCACAAGCTTGTGCTCTGTCTTCGACGCAGCTACGAGACTTGCCTCCACTTGAAGCCTCAACGTTTCAGTACTGTCTACACATCGATCAGGAACATGGAAGTTACCCCAATAGAATCCCGGGTCCTGTTCAAGTGGCATTTCACCACGGTAGTATCCGTGTCTGTCGCCAGCGACCCCTCCTACTGACTCGA
Source organism: Candidatus Bathyarchaeota archaeon (assembly GCA_022865625.1). Next base: position 2,184 of record JALHTB010000141.1, on the reverse strand, counting down.
CACCAAGAAAGACGGATACCGTGATCCTAGCCGTTACATGCGATTTGCTGGCGTTTGCGAACTCAAAACCAACTTGCGGCAAGACGTACTTGTAGTGTCCTTTCGGGGTTAGCCGCTCTTGGAACACATCTACATCTACGCCCAGCAAAGGCTTCGTCCTTGCAATAGCAGCCTGTGCGCTGTAGTAGACAAGGATCACGAAGCAGAACAGAGTATCGCATGTTGCTAGTATCAATGAAACGACACGCATTTCCGGGGCAGTTGACATGTAGTAGATTCCAAGCAGAACCACACAACAGCTCAGTTCAATCATTACCGATGTCGCGCGTATCTGGCGCCTTCCCACAAGATCCGTCAGTACCATCGTAGACATCAACATACCACACACCTCAATTGTTCCGAGCAGAGACGACTCTGAAAGCGAAACATAGTGACCGAACTTGAACAGAACTAGGAAGACGAAACCCATTGCAATGGCCACAGAGAGAATCGCCCACCTTGAAAGTGGTGCCGACTTCGCCAATGATGGCACGCACCGCAAGCAATTGAGTTTGGAGTTTCTTTCATGACGGATAAACCATGAATGTCGTCGAGGCTGTCTGTATGGCTTGTCCGGATACGGAGATGGTTATCGAGTACGGAGTGCTTGCCGCCTCCTGCTGCAAGACATAGCGTATCTTGAACCCGTATGTGCCATCGCCAACTTGATCGAACACCTGCTCAAGTGGTGCGCTAGTGCCGTAACTGACCTGTATTGTGAGTGTGTAGCTTCCGACTACTGATGGCCTAATGGGTAACTCTATGCTTCCCGCAAGACCCACTGGGATGCTTCTGAATAAGGTGTCCCTAGAGTACGAGACTGAGGCAGTGAGCATGAGATGGTTTTGGGGGTATCCTTGAGTTGTTACAATGGTGAGTGACCCTGATATTGTTGGGCTAAGAGGCAGGAAAAGGAAGCTTCCCACCAAGAGCACGACGAAGATTGGAATTAGAATTACCCCGACTGGTCCTCCATCTTTAGGCAAGGATATGCCCTCAGTCTGTGAGGGGGGTGTTTTCTCTTTGAGACTTTCGGTCATAGGCTTGGAACTCGGAACCCGTCTTCTTTAGAAGGAAAATGAGTCTCGGTGCCTCCGACATTGGATAGAATCCTGAGACCGGAAAGCTCAAGTACTGTGGCCTTGGGAACCGTCATATCAGATGCGTCTTGAGATTCGTCAGGTATAACGGGCCTGCAAGTGGCTACCTGCTGATATTGACCGACAAATCACGTGAGAATAGGTCGATTTCCTCATCAGACGAGCATCCGACTGGGATAATGTACGTGCCTAAAGAGGCGGTAGTTGCCGTGTCGGACCTAGACTTCGAGATCCTGAGGACACGAGCTCATATCGGCAAGGGCAAACTCGAAGAAACAACATCGTGGTAGCCAATCGGTCTTCACTGTGCAGTGCATGTCCCGACCTTTGACAGCCGTCGTCATGTCCCGCAGATTAGACAGAACCTGAGAGAGGAGGGGCGAGAATTGTCCTGTCAAAACGTATCGAGTTGTCTCTTTCACAGGGGAGTCTGCTCGACCAATCATCTCTCCTGCTCATATCTACGGCACCGCTTCGCGCCTGCTCATGAGCGATCCTAGAGTGCCGAGAGAGCGTCCGCGTCTACGCGGCACTCCTGGACAATGTAACCATCCGAAGCTTCTCGCCTTGACCTTAACTGGGTGAGCGCAAGCTTCCGACTTCTGGTCGTGGAGTAAGCGAGCCCTTGCAGCTTAAATGTCTGGCACACACCGGATCTGCTGGGCCGAATGAGACAATCCCGGAAGGGACAGTAGGCTCAGATGTGGGTGAGATGTCCGAAGCCTCGAATAAGGCTCCCAACCGAAAATAGGCGGGGAAGAGTTCGAGTAAGCAGAGGCATCGTGAATATGGCGGCTCGCTGCGGCGGGTACGCTGTCAGGCCAATGGCTTGGCCTATGCTTCTACACTGGGATGGATGCGGGTGGAACCGCAACAACGGAATGCCCACCCAAGCGAAGAGGATCGGAGTGGAAGCATGAATCTCCCGACTTCAGTCGAGGAGAGAATCAAAGGGACGCAGTAGTACCGCGTTCTTGGTAGTACCGCAGTTCTTATTGCTACCCCTCCTCTCTTCTGTGTGAGCGAAATTGACAACGGTTGTGGT
>JALHTB010000140.1 GCA_022865625.1 Candidatus Bathyarchaeota archaeon | reverse complement strand
TGGAACACTAAGAATTGGGAGTTCTGCGAACGAGTTCATGTTGGGGCTGTCGAAGTAGACCTGGTAGCGCCAACCCTGAGTGGTTGCTCCTACGACCACGAAGAATCCGATGATGTGGCCCTTCGTGACGGTACGATTCACGTCAAAAGAGAGCTTGAAGGGTGCAGGCGAGCGCCCAAGCACATTGCCGTAGGCGTAGTAGTACTGGTAGGATGACTCTCCGATAGGGTTTCCAAGGCTGTCAACTTCCGATAGGCCCAACGCGTAGCCTGATAGTGCAGGGGCTTCATCAGGCGTACTCATCCATACCGTCATGCTCACATTGCCCTGAATTGTCATGTTTTCAGCCAACGGCTGCGTAATCCAGGTAACCACGCCAAACCACACATCAGATACAGGTAACCAGGTCTGAACAGTCTGGTGCAGGTCACAGAAAATTACGCTAGTCACGGGGGACGCATAGGTTGGGGGGTTCGTTTCAGCGCCGTTGTAAACGAATATGGACGAATTGGAGTTGCGGTAGACCAATGAGTACATGTGGAAGTTCATCTTCGTGAGGTCGATGTCACCCGTCGGATCATAACCGGGCTCGGCGCGGACGATGTGCGCACAACCTGAAAAGACCAGAACAGACAGCATGATTATCAGGAGAATTGTCCTATTGTTACACGATGTGACTCGTGATCTCTCAAGAAGCATTGCTCAACCTGTTCGAAACGGCATGATGACGGTGACTTAAGGGTTTCATGGGCTTGGTGAATAGTGGCGGCCAGGTCTACCTCGTTGTAGGACCTGGAGCCGGGGGTGGGAGTCGAACCCACATACTGCGGCTCTGCAGGCCGCCGCCTGAGCCGTTCGGCCTTCGGTGGTCACCATGTCGGCGACCAACCCCGGCATTTTTCCCCGGCAGTCGAGACTTTAATTCTTACCGTATAAGTCTATTGAGCAGACAGCAACTGCTATAGTCCGTATTTCTTCTCTGGATTGGTAACATCTTTCTGTGTGATCATACTCTTTTGGCGAGTAAAGAGATGCGGCTCATGAACCGAGAAAGGTTGTACATGATTAGACTGTGCTCCGATCGAGCCGCATATGAGGCCGTCCCAAAGAAGAGAGCCAAGCTCGACATTATGAACTTGAAGCGCTCACTGCAGGCTGACGAAGGTTGTGAGATCGCTCTATGCACACCTCAGTTCATTGTGATCAAGAGACGGGACGATGTAGAAATAACGATCGTTGACGACGGCAGAATGATCATCCGGAACGTCAGAAACCAAGAAGAGGCTCAAAGGATCGCGGAGACGATTCTCCCTGACGGGGCCGTCAGAGATCGCTGACCTACACTTCTACGATCTCTGCATGGTCCAGCGCACGTCTGACCATATGATCTAGATCCAGATGACCCTCCGACTCCGCAATCTCCTCAGAGCGAGAATGTGTCCTAGGCTTGCGTGTAGGGATTCCGCATGCTGCGACGCCGGGGCTGATTGAGATCTCAAAGGTGCCGACAGTTCTTGCAATTCGTTCAATCTCATCCTTGTTCATACCGACTAGGGGTCGGATAACGGGAAGCCCCGCTGTTGCTGAATCAGTTGCAAGTAGGTTGTGTAGTGTCTGACTGGCTTTCTGCCCAACAACGTCTCCTGTGACTATCGAATCGGCATTTTCTCTGCGTGCGATTTCACTTGCGATTCTAAACATTACTCTCCTCGAAATCACACATGCAAGGTTACGCTGGCAAGATGAGACGATTTCCGACAGATCCGATGAGTGTCCGATCACGTAAGTTCTGATCGGGGATATTCGAGAGTATTCGCGAACCTTTCTGATTCCCCGGAGCGCGATTTCGCGCGCTCTTTGGTCGCTCAAGGGATAACTGTCGAAGTAGACGGCGATGGGATTCATCTTGGCCCTAATGGTCAGCCAGAGCGCCACTGGAGAATCGATACCTCCGGATATCAGGCAGACTGCTCTTCCTCGCGAGAGACTGCCAATCGGGCGCTCGGTCACTGACTGGGTGGTCACATCTATCGACTCTGCTTTGCGCCAACCTTGTCCAGGATTCTGTTGTAGACTACCAGTGCCCTCTGTTCAGAGTCGATGCCTTTTATCAGCATCCGGCCGTGGTTGAAAAGACTAACTTCGCAGCCGTCGAATTCGAAGACGACAGCCATTGGGGTCCTGAGATGGATCTTAGTCCCTTTACCAAGACGTCTTGAGGCGACTCTGAGATCTATCTTGAGCGGTCTTGGCGGGTTGACGTTGATAGTGTTCTTGCCACACAACCATGTTAGTCTCTCTTGCTCTGCCTTGGGAATAGGCTCTCTTAGCTGACAGGCCTTGCAGCCCGGCCTTGTCTGAATATCAATTGTCCTGAAGTCCATTTCACGGAGGTCACAGATCAGGAGCTTTCCTTCTAGCAATGGTTGAATGCCGGCAAGGAGCTTGATTGTCTCGGTTGCTTCAAGTGCTGCAATGGTCCCGGCCGTGCTTCCCAGTACTCCACGTGTTTCACACTTGGGCAAGTACTTGTCATCCAGATCCGGCATGACACACTCCAGACATGGTGTTGCAGGTGGTCGAAAGACAGACAGGTTTCCCTCCATACCGATCGCGCCAGCAAAGATGTACGGGATTGAGTTTCTTACACATGCACGGTTGACGATGTACCGGGTAGCCATGTTGTCCAGTCCGTCTACGACGCAGTTGGAGTGAGAGATCATTGCGTCCGCGTTGGCCTCTCGCACGTTCTCTGCCATCGGTTCTATGTGAACCTGCGGGTTCATAGTCTCGAGCCGCTTGGCTGCAGCTTCGACTTTGGGCTTTCTCACGTCGTCGACACTGTAGAGGATCTGTCTTTGGAGGTTGTGTGTCTCAACCGTGTCTTGGTCGACGAGTCGTATCTTGCCGACTCCTGCCATCGCAAGGTATGCGGCGGCAGAGGCACCTAGGCCTCCGAGTCCGATCACCACTGTGGATGAACGCCTGAGCTTGTCCTGTCCTTCAGGGCCTAGCTCTCGCATAACCACTTGCCGTGAGTAGTAGTCCCTGAGTGAGAGTCGCCGCTTGCGAGCCAACTTTCGTCTGAAATCGATAGTATCCCTCGGCTATTAAGGCTCCAACACTCGCAGCCGTACGGCGACTGCGTTGCGATGGTTGCGGTGATTCATGGGAACTTGTAGCTCAACGAGTTCTGGGGGCAAGCGTCGGCGCAATCGCCGCACAGGATGCATTCGGGATCGTTGAATTTCTCCCATGGCAGAGACAGGATTCTGATCTGCATTGGACAGGCTGCCTCGCAATGCGGAC
>JALHTB010000022.1 GCA_022865625.1 Candidatus Bathyarchaeota archaeon | reverse complement strand
CAGAACAGCCTATCGGCCCACCAGCCTGGAAACGCATGATACACTCCTACAGGCGAGACAAGCGCAGATGGATGAAACATTACCATAAACGATCAATGGCCGAGACAGCCTTCTCAGCAATCAAACGAACCCTAGGCCACCAGCTCACCTCCACCAGAAGAGACCACCAGAAACTAGAACTCATGACCAAAGTAATCGTATACAACATCACAGTCCTCATCAAAAGCAGACAAAGAGGAGTATAGAGACAGAGCCCTTATTCAGCCAAGATCATTCAATTGATACGTGTTTGTGACCATAAGACGGTCTATGGTAGGGACTGATTTGCTCGGCGGCTTGGCTGATTAGGTCGAGCCATTTGTTTGGGCCAGAGTAAGTCTCAAGTCCTGCGGCTTCTGCTGGCGTTTTGCCGTTCAAGCCTTGGTGCGGTCGTATGTGGTTGTAGTAGATTCTCTGACCCTCAATGAATGGAGAGTCGGGTTTCTTGATTGCTCGCATGACTTTGTTTCTTTCGCGCATGGTTCCGTGTAGGCGTTCTATTCGATTATTGTTCACTTCTCCTTGGATGCCGACCTTCGCTATGTGTACCGTGTTTCGGAACTCTCGGCTTGCCGCTGATTGATAGGATGCTAGGCCATCGGTGATTAGGAATGTTGGTTCTCCTTCGGGGTCACTGTTTTTCTTGGCAATCTGGAATGCCTCTTGAGCTTCCGCCGCGCCTCGACCCTGTGCAACATGAGAGGCGAGTATGTATCGTGTGTCCGAGTCCATGATATTCCAAAGCCACTGCCACTCGCCGTGAGGTTCTGTTAACTTAGGTAGGGTGCGCACTGCAAATTCTCACGCTGTTAACAGGTTAGGGGGCTTCCGTTGCCCCCTATCAGCTTAGCGAGTTGTCGGTGAGGCTGCGATGGGGTGCCCTATTAGTTCAGTGAGAGGCTTTTTTATGCTCACAAACGCATCTTACTCTGAGTCTTCTTGTCATATGTCAACGAGCGAAAGGCGGAGCAGAAGAAGAAAGTACTCCAGATGATTGCGGATGCAAAGAAAAACTTCCAACTCGAATTTACCCGGAAGGTTAGGGAGACTGTCGAACAAAAATCCGAGGACACTGAATCTTCAACTGGCTCTCAATCAAGCGAATGAGGAATTAAGGGAAGCAAACGCCCAACGTCGTGCCGTGGATGCAAAGACGATCACCATCCTGAGTGTTACGTTGGTTCTTGTTGGATTCCTAGTTTCGCTCAGACCGTGGGCATTCGTCAAACTCACGGGGCTAGTGTTCTTTGCGTTAGCCTTGGTGGTCTACGCACTGGTGATCGGGGTCGGCTTGCGGTCGTATTTCCCACGGGAGTTCCGAGCGACAAAAACCCGAGCCATCACTCGCAATTTGGACAGACCAAATGAGATGCTGGCAGAGTGGACTTTGGAGTCCCTGCTCGATTTTGCTGATGAGATTTGGCGTATCGCTTCCGAAAAGGGCTATTGGCTTCAACTTTCGATGATCCTTCTTCTGATGGCAACTCTTTTGCTCGGCATCTCTCTTGTTCCTGTTCCCTAGATCGCCCTTTGTCTTGCGGCTTGTTGTAACAAGTCTAGCCACTTGTTCGGACCGGAGTGAGATTCAAGTCCGGCGGCTTGTGCTGGGGTCTTGCCGTTCAGGGCTTGGTGTGGTCGTATGTGAAAGGATGAAAAGTCTCTAGTCCTCGCGGGCGCGTCGTTCTCTGCGGTTGGTAAGCCCGAAGCTACCCTGACCGATATCGGTCGAGTATGTGAATGGGCAATCTTCCAGAGCGGCTCATTGAATGCGCCATGCGCGCGAATAGGTGAGTGCCGCGTTCAAGCCAACCAAAAAGAATGAAGGTGAAGAAAGAATGGCTGTATACGTTGGAATAGACGTCCACAAGAAATTCTGTCAAGCAGCCCTCATGAACAACGATGGCCGCATACTACACGAATTCCGATTCGACAACACCTCAGAAGGCGCCTCAAGCCTACTCAACCTCGCAAGATCCATAGACCCACACGTGAAGGCCGTCGTGGAACCATCAGCCAACTACTGGGTTAGAATCTATGACAAACTGGAGGATGAAGGCGTCGAAGTGAAACTCTCGAACCCGCTGAAGACAAAAGCCATAGCTGAAGCCAAAGTCAAGACGGACAAGTTAGACGCTAAAACGTTGGCGTACCTGCTGAGAGGAGACCTCGTGGCTGAAAGCTACGTCCCAACCAGAAAGAACCGTGACCGGCGAGCCCTCATCCGACACCGAGCCAGCCTCATGCAAATGCGAGTTGAAGTCAAGAACCGAATCCACGCCCTCCTAGACAAGCACGAACTCTCCTACAAATACACAGACCTGTTCGGTAAGCAAGGCCTAGAATGGCTTCGAAACCTACAGCTCCCAACCCCAGACCAGCAGATCCTACACTCCAGCCTACAGGTATTGGATACACTGAGTGAACAAGTCCAGAGCATGGATATTCAAATCGCCAAAGACGCCGTCACGGAAGACCAAGCGAAGCTCCTCATGACCATGCCTGGCGTTGACTACTACGCCGCCATGATTCTATTATCCGAGATCGGGGACGTGAAACGCTTCGCATCTCCGGAGAAACTTGTGAGCTGGGTAGGCTTAGCGCCGCAAGTGCATCAATCCGGCGAAACCCACTGGACAGGCCACATCACCAGGAAAGGCTCTAAGAGAGCACGATGGATCCTCGGCCAATGCGCTCAATCCGCCAGACAACACGACCCCAGACTGCGAGAATTTTACGAGCGGATCGAACGTAAGCATGGATCCAGCAAAGCCATCGTCGCCGTCGCCCGCAAGATGCTGGCTATCATCTACGTCATGCTGACCAGAAACGAACCTTACCGCGGAGAGAACAGAGAACTCACACAGCAAAAACATAAACGGCTCGAGAACCTAGCCAATACCACTTGAACGCCACGCAGAAGAGCCAAACCCAGAGAAACATCCACGGGGCTACAGACTTTTCATAGGTGGT
>JALHTB010000139.1 GCA_022865625.1 Candidatus Bathyarchaeota archaeon | reverse complement strand
TGTGTACACTACATAAGAAGCTGTGGAGACTGCTCATTCTGTCGAACTGACAGAGAGAACTTCTGCGAAGAATACCAGATGATAGGAAAGGACATCGACGGAGGATTTGCAGAGTACATAAGGGTTCCAGTATCCAACGTCATGAAACTGCCTAGTGCCGTGCCATTTGACCAAGCATGCATACTTGGATGTGCGGTCTCAACGACTTATCACGCGTTGAAACGCGGCAGAATACGTGCTGGAGACACTGTTGTAATCTATGGTGTCGGCGGGCTTGGCGCACAAGCGATATCACTTGCCAAGATCTTCAAGGCCGAGAAGATCGTTGCCGTCGACATATCTGATGAGAAACTGAAGCTAGCAAAGAAACTGGGAGCCGACGAAATCGTCAATGCCGCAACTGAGGACCCGGCTCAGCGGGTAGAAGAGATCACAGAAGGCAAGTTTGCCGATCTCGTACTGGACTTCGTAGGTGCTGCGAAAGTAATAGAACAGGAAATCAATTGCGTTGCAAAGGGCGGAAGGATGGTGCTGGTCGGCATAGGCCGAGATGACATCAGAGTATCCCCATACAAGACGATCATTGGCAAAGAGATGGAAATCATAGGTGTGAACGACCATCTCAGATCAGAACTAGCCGAGGTGATTGAGATCGTCGGATCCGGGAAAATGGACCTCTCAACGTCAATCACACACCGCGTGCACTTGGACGAAGTGAACACTGGACTTGGGATTCTTGAAGAAAGGGCTGGAAATCCCATTAGGGTCGTTGTCGTGAAATAGTGCTATGTGGGCTATTCTTGAGTTCGTAGGAGAGGTTGTTAGGGGATTCCTCCCCTAACCCGTCGTTCGTCGTCGTTCCATTATTTTGTGTGTGACTTTATGAAAGATGTTTTTAGTGTGTTTTGGCTGGTTAGTCCATTACCCACGCTGGTCTTCGCGACCGAGTGTGTGACTGGGCAGGATCCTGAGCTGCTAAGGAACTGGGCTCCGGCGCCCGAATGAGTGATTGCAGCCTGATGCCAGCCCGAAGATGAAAAGGGAAAGATGAGATCCGCAAGGATAGATGCAGGTAAGCGGAGCTGCGAAAACTTAACTCAATCGCTGACTGAAGAATGAATGGCTGGCATCGGGCAAACTTGGGATCACCAACCTAGACCACAACATCTTTCATGAGTGTGGGTAGGTTGGTGCGGGCGTCGCAATTTGAACTCTTGACCTGCGTGTGTGCCGTTTTCTTGGCGCCGGCATTGTCATTTGAACTGTGACTCCTCATGTGTACCTAACCGACGCAGATGTCACAACCTGAGGCTGCGATTCCTCACACGCAAAAAGGGTTAATCCACGAAAAGAGCAATACTCGCAGTCTCGAAGGTCTTCCACGAGCAATTGATAGTGTTATAGGCAGTTTGTGGGTGAGCTCGGGTCATGAGCAAACTCAAGCTGGGCGTAGATGTCGGGGAGAATGATGCTGAGCCAAGACAGTTTCTTGAGTGCGCATTGCTTGCTGAAGCGGAAGGGTTCGACTCAGTCTGGTTTGGAGACCATTTCATGCCTTGGA
>JALHTB010000138.1 GCA_022865625.1 Candidatus Bathyarchaeota archaeon | reverse complement strand
TCAACGAGAAAGGCGACAACATATACGCGACGCATGTCTATCTGCAGGTCTTGAATGCAGCTCAATATACCGTTTGGCCATTCGACCGCGCCTCAACGGAACCCGTCTGGCCGGCACCAGCATGGAGCGAGAGGTAGCAGACTTCGTGCTACCGCGAGCAATGAGGATTCTATTCCTGTTCTTTTGAACCTTCAACGCTCCAAAACCCTAATCAGCATTCTGTATTGACTTACCGAGCCAAGCTACCGAGCTAGATGACGTAGAAAAACATGGATCCGATGGTATTCGAGCAAGCGATCGTCAACGGGATCTTGATCGGAGGCCTCTACGTACTGATAAGCATCGGCCTCACACTGATTTTCGGAGTCATGAGGATCATCAATTTCGCGCACGGGGACCTGATGATGGTCGCCATGTATGTGACCTACTGGCTCTTCACCTTGTACGGAATTGATCCCTACCTCTCGATTCTCGCGACCATACCAATTCTCTTCGTCATAGGTTCAGTTATCCAGAGATTCCTCATTGATCGCGTCCTTACAGGCCCGCAGGAAAGCCAACTGTTCCTTACTCTCGGGGTAATGTTGGTTGTACAGAATCTAGCTCTTCTCTTCTGGAAAGCTGACTACAGAGCCATAAACACCTACTACACTGGGTCAGTAATCAGACTGGGCGGAGTATTCATCAGCGCTCCAAAACTCACGTCTTTCTTTGTTGCCGTCCTTCTCACAGCGCTGCTCTACTTCTTCCTGACGAGAACCAGAACGGGAAAGGCGATGCGCGCGACCGCTCAGAATAGAGAGGTGTCATCACTCATGGGTGTAGATGTGCGCCGAGTGTACGTGATTGCTTTCGGTGTTGGGACGGCCTGTGTAGGCGCCGCCGGGACCCTCCTCTCGACATTCTACTACATTTCGCCAACCGTGGGGACCACATTTACCCTGATGGCATTCCTGGCTGTGGTGTTAGGAGGCATGGGTAGTTTCACAGGCGCACTCTTTGGAGGTCTCATAGTAGGTCTCGCAGAGTCCCTCGGAGCAGTGTATATCGCAACCCAATACAGAGAGCTAGTAACCTTCGTGCTGTTCATCCTCATCCTACTCGTCAAGCCGTCCGGGCTACTCGGCAGGAGTCGCGTCTAGCAGCTGGAGATTGCATGACGACCGAGAAATCGACTAGCCTGCTGAGGTCAAAGGCCTACGTTCCCCTAGTCATCATTGTACTTCTCGCAGCAGTCCCTTCTGTCACATCAAATTCATACGTACTACATGTGCTGATCATGATTCTGTTCTACGCAGTACTGAGTGAGGCATGGAGCATATTGGCCGGATTTGCTGGGCAATTCTCACTCGGACACGCGGCGTTCTTCGGCATAGGCGCATACACTTCGACGCTCCTGTTCATCTGGAGCGGAGTCTCCCCGTGGGTTGGCATGTTCATTGGCGCCGGACTAGCAGTAGTCCTGAGCCTTGTCATTGGCTTCTTGTGTTTCAGGCTGAGGGGGCCATTCTTCTCCCTAGTCACCATAGCCTTCGCTGAAACGTTGAGGCTTCTGTTCCTCAACTGGGGACCGCTCACGGGCGGACCGGTAGGACTCTTGGTTCCGCTGTCAGGTGATTCTCTGGCCAACTTTCAGTTTCTGAGCAGAATACCGTACTACTACACCTTGATGGCGATCACCTTCATCGTAATCTATGTCACATATAGAATCAGAAACTCGCAACTCGGTCTGTACTTCATGGCCATTCGTGAAGATGAAGATGCGGCTCAATCCCTAGGCATCAATATCATCCGGTACAAGCTTATCGCCTTGGCAATAAGCGTCTTCTTCACTGCACTAGCGGGCACATTCTACGCTCAATACCTCCTCTTCCTTCATCCCGACGCGATCATGTCGCTGAATTTCTCGATTGAGATAGCCCTGCCGGCGATAATCGGAGGAATGGGCACAATCTGGGGGCCAATCATAGGATCTATCATCCTAACACCGCTCGCCGAGTTCACTCGTTCCATCCTCGGAGGCGGCTACGCAGGAGCGTACCTGATCATATACGGCAGTATCCTGATTCTAACTATGATGTTCCTGCCAAACGGCATCACACACGCAATAGCAGCGCGTAACCGATCTGCATCAAGAAGCCTGGAAGCGAAACCATGAATGTGTTGGAAGCTAGAAACGTCACAAAGAACTACGGTCATGTGACAGCGCTCGACGACGTATCCCTGATAATCCCTGCGAGCACAATTCTAGGTCTGATAGGCCCGAACGGATCGGGCAAGACGACATTCGTAAACTTGGCCACGGGTTTTTCGAACTTGGACGGTGGGGATCTCTTCCTCAATGGTCACAGAATCAACGGGCGTCACCCGGACGAGATTTCCCGACTGGGGATCGCCAGGACTTTCCAGGAAACCAGAGTATTCCGCAAGATGACTGTTATTGAAAACCTGTTGGTCGCGTCGCGCGATCAGAAAAAGGCTCGCGACCTACTGACCCTCGTGGGGCTTTCTCATCTAGAGCGTGAATATTCTGGCAATCTGTCCTATGGGCAGCAGAAACTCCTGGAATTTGTCAGAGTCTTGATGATGGATCCCGCGCTCATCCTTCTGGATGAGCCCACTGCTGGGATAGACCCCGTCCTCACTGACGAGCTGCTCAAGTGGTTCAAGATGCTTCGGGACCAAGGCAAGACACTCATAATTGTCGAGCACAACATGGATGTGATCAACGCCATCTGCGAAAGAATAGTGGTTCTCCACCACGGAAGAAGGATCGCAGAAGGCACCCCGCTGGAGATTCAACAGGACAGAATCGTTCAAGATGCATACTTGGGAGGTGCCTAACGCGATGCTGGAAGTAAGAGACGTGACAGCAGGATACGAAAGCTCAGACGTTATTCATGACTTTTCAATGCGACTCGACGACGAGCAGATCGTGTGCTTAATAGGGCCGAACGGCTCTGGCAAATCAACAATCCTGAAGACAATAGTGGGCATCATTAAGCCTCGACGAGGAAGAATACTTCTGGACGGAGAGGATATTACGGGGCTGGAGCCCCACGCAACTCTGAAGAAAGGCATCTGCATGTTGCCCCAAGGTAGAACAGCCTTCCCGAGGATGACAGTCTCAGAGAACCTTCAGATGGGCGCATACATACTCAAGGACCGAAAGCAGATTCAGGAACGAGTCAAGCAAGCTTACGACCTGTTTCCAGTACTCGCGGCACGGCAAACAGACCTCGCAAACAAGCTCAGCGGAGGGGAGCTCGCGATGCTATGTATTGCCAGAGCTTTGATGTCTGATCCGAAGATTATGCTCCTTGACGAACCGTCGCTTGGCTTAGCTCCCAAGGTGACCGATTTCTTATACCAAAAGATAGCCAAGATAAACAGTGGCGGCTCTTCGATTCTGATTGTCGAACAGAACGTACGTAAAGCTCTAAGCGCTGCACGTTACGCCTATGTTCTGGCGTTGGGACGAAAGAGGTTTGAAGGAAGACCCGAGGAACTCTCAACTGACGACCGACTCAGAAACTTGTATGTTGGTACTCAAGAAAATGAGCCCGAGAGAATCTGAAAAGATCAAAACGCTTGCCGAGGCTGCGAGGCTCATCAATGACGGTGACACTGTGACCTTCAGCGGCATCGGCCTGAGTGGACACCCGGTCGCGATGGCACACGAGATAATCAGACAGAGGAAGAGGAAACTCGAGATCGCCGGCTCGGGGGCCTGGCACGTCAACAACTTGCTGGTAGGAGCAGGATGCGTGGATAGGATGCTGATTGTCGCAGACGCATCGGAGATAGGAGGTGTTGCTCCGGCACTCCGGCGAGCAGTCGAGAGCGGAGACTTGGTAGTAGAAGACTACAGCTACTTTGCAGCTGCTTGTAGGTTCATGGCTGGAGCCATAGGCGTGCCCTTCCTGCCTACCAAGTCCATGTTGGGATCCGACATGCTCCGCCACACGTGGCTTGAGGAGGGAAAGAAGTTCCGGATAATTGAATGCCCTTTCACCAGCGAGAAAGTTGTTCTAGT
>JALHTB010000137.1 GCA_022865625.1 Candidatus Bathyarchaeota archaeon | reverse complement strand
GCCCTGCTCGAGCTGGCGAAGATCGTGAGAGCCGCAGATACGGGCAAGACAGATCTTGCGCCCGAGAGCATAGGGTTGGAAGCCATGGCGGCAGGTTCCATGATGATCGCAAAGAATGATCATGACGCGATAGAGAAGCAGGCGTATCTCTACGACGCACTATACGCATACTGCAAGCTTCGCATGGTCAGACAGAAGTATGCAAGCGAAATTGAGAAACTGGATCCGAAACGAAAGCGAGAATTCCTGAAAAGCAAGGTGAGAGAGGCCGTTCAATGACTTCTATGAAGCCCGCTGCTGGGCACTTGTTCTGGGCGCTCTGTGTTGTCGGTTTCTTCGCAATTCTCAGCTCAACGATGTCCAAGAATCCCGTGTTGAACCCGTTTGCACGCGCTCTGGACACTCCGGATTCTCTGATGGGCTTTGTGGCGGCGGCGTCAACCATCCCTGGAATACTAGTCAGCCTGCCTGCAGGCTCGCTCTCCGACATCTTTGGGAGAAGAAAGATTCTCTTTGTATCCGGGGCAATATTCGCCTCCGCTCCTTTCTTCTACCTCATAGTGGGTTCTTGGTGGCAACTTGCTCTGGTCAGGTTCTACCACGGCTTCGCCACAGCCATGTTTGTGCCTGTTGGGAATGCGTTCGTTGCAGAACTTTTCCCCACTACTAGAGCAGAGCGGATCTCGCTCTTCTCTTCCGTGACCACCATTGGAAGAACCATCGCCCCGTTCCTAGGCGGCTACATTCTCTTCCTCACGAACTATGGGTTTCATGATCTCTACTTGGCCGTAGGGATCGCTGGCATCACTGCCTTCATCACAGCGCTAGTACTCCTGAAAGAGAAGCCGCAGACCGGAAAGCATGACTCCCGAGATCCGCGGAGAGGTTCGCATCTATTCGAGGGATGGATTGTTGTTGCGAGCAACCGTTGCACTCTGGCAGTGAGCTTGGTCGAAGCCTCACAATACTACGCGTTTGGTGCAACAGAATTCTTCTTGGTTGGATACCTTAGGGAGATTGCTCACGTTGACTCGCTTATGTTAGGAATAATCATGGGCTCCCAGCTTGCCGCGGTCACTTTACTCAAACCCCTCATGGGGAGATTCTCGGACAGAATTGGGAGGAGAATGCCGATAGTCGCCGGATCAATACTCGCCGCATTTACTCTTGGTGCAATCCCCTTTACCACTCACTCTTCTCTTCTCCTATTGATTTCGATTCTATACGGGATCGGTTTCTCTATGGTAACCTCATCGACCCCAGCGCTTGTCAGCGAGATCACGAGCGAGTCTCTCATGGGCACAGGCATGGGCTTCCTAAGCACAATCATGGATGTCGGGCAGACGTTAGGACCCATCATGACCGGATTCGTACTTGCAACAAGCCTCGGCTACTTGGGCTCATTCACATCGCTCACAGCAATCCTACTGGCGGCCTGCGTTATCTTTGCAGTCTCAACCGCGAGAATCCAGAAATCGTCCAGAGAGACAATGGGATCGAGCAAGTGCGCGTAGACCGCCGAAGGATTTGATGTGCCAACAGCTTCGTAACAAGAGGGCCCGCTTCCAAAACTATTTCTTTGATAGGCTCCCAATGTCTCGAGACGTGGGCGAATCATGCGTGAAACCCTGAAAGAATTCCGAGAATACCGCGAGAAGATGAATGAGAAGATACTCGCCTCAGGCAACCTACAGATCAAACGCTTCTTCAACTTGGACTCGGCTGCCTACGAAAAGGGCTCTCTCTCGACGAAGACGAAGGAACTGCTGGGCCTGGTAGCTTCAGTCGTGCTCAGATGCGACGATTGCATAACCTATCACGTTATTCGTTGTGTAGAGGAAGGAGTAACCGACTCAGAGTTCTATGAAGCTCTCAATGTCGCTCTTGTCGTCGGCGGCTCAATAACGATACCGCACCTGAGGCGCGCAGTCGAACGTCTAGAGGAATGCCAGCAACTCGCAAAGACTGGCTCGAAATCCGGCTAGGTCAAGGCTCTATATGCCCAGAACATGGCCTTCACCAGAGTAGAGACCCCCTCATAGAATGCTTGAGTCATCTGCCAGAGGAACTCAAAGTTGATCGACACTCATGCTCATCTGCAATGGCCTGACTTCAAAAATGACAGAGAGCAAGTAATTGAGAGAGCATTCTCCGCTGGTCTAGCCGCAATCGTCAACATCGGCTACGATCTCAACGCAAGTCACGAAGCAGTTCAAATCGCGAACAACCACAAGAACGTGTATGCCGTAGTCGGAATCCACCCACACAACGCGAAGACGATACGGACTGACGTGCTTGCTTCACTTCGCGAACTTGCTCATGCTCCGAAGGTCGTGGCAATTGGGGAGATAGGCCTTGACTACTATCGTGATCTCTCCCCCAGACAACAGCAAACAGAGGCATTTGAGCAGCAACTTCAGCTCGCAAAGGAACTGCAGCTGCCAGTGGTCATACATGATCGCGAGGCACACGCAGATGTCATGCGGATGATGCGCAAGTCTGGCAAAGAAGTCTCCGGAGTCTTGCACTGCTTCTCGGGCAGCATCGAGATGGCGGAAGAGGCAATCAAGTTAGGCTACATCATCTCGATTGCAGGGCCGGTCACCTTTCCAACCGCAAGAAGGCTGCATCAGGTCGTCGAGCGTCTGCCTATAGAATCGATTGTGCTGGAAACCGACTGCCCGTGGCTTACTCCTCAGTCAGAGCAAGGAAAACGCAACGAACCAGCATTTGTTGTGGAGACGGCGCATAAGGTCGCGGATCTGAAGGGAATCGAAGTCACCGAACTAGCCGAGATAACCTCTCGGAATGCAAGACAATTATTCAGGATCGAATAGGCATAACGGTCTCTACGATTTGCCACTGCTCAGAAGAGGAATTCGCTTTCTCAGATCTTCAACGCTCTTTCGTATCTCGTCTGCCCCTCTCTCTGGGTCATAGTCTCTTGGAGGTTCGCTCCTCAAGGTCTCTGGCGGCGTCATACCTACGACTCGCCGGAAGTAACTCTTCCATTCGCTTGGAATCTCATTGGTCATGTGAATTTCGCTGAGCGTCGCAGCGACCACGGTCCAGCATCTCGCAACATTCGCAGGGTTGTATCCTCCTCCACCAACAGCAACTATTCTTCCAGAGGCGACCTCGTGAGCGAGTTTGTGCAGTGTGGCGATGTTTTCTTCGTATGTTCGGGTCGTCAATTGGATGTGAGCAAGTAAATCGTCCGTGTGAGAGTCGGCTCCGCATTGAGCTATGATGAACTCTGGCTTGTACGCTCGGACGAGAGCGGGAACGATCTCTTTGAACCCAGTCAGGTAGGGTTCATCGCCGGTCCCGGGAGGTACTGGAATGTTGGCCTTGAAGCCTTCTCCGGCTTTTTCACCGGTCTCGAAGGTGAATCCCGTGCCTGGAAACAGGAATCGTCCGTCTTCATGGAAATCCACGTCAAGAACCCCGGCGTCGGTGTAGAATCCGTACATCACTCCGTCGCCGTGATGTGCGTCCATGTCGAAGTACATGATCCTGCTGAGACTGTATTTCTTCTTCAAGTACGCTACTGCCACGGCCGGGTCATTGAAGACACAGAAACCTGACGCTCTATCCTCATGCGCGTGATGAAGCCCTCCTGAAATATTTACTCCGTGATCAGCCCGTCCGTTCATCACGGCGTCCACGGCGTCGAGTGTGGCCCCGACAGCCATCGCTGAGGCTTCGTAGACTCCCTTGAAGGCTGGTGTATCGCCGAGGTCAAGAAGTCCATGCCCTGATTTGCTCATTCTCTTCACGAGGCTGATGTACTCCTCTGTATGGAAGAGTCTCACCTCGTCCTCACTGGCGACGCGTGGTGGGATCACGCTGATTCTCTGATCGTCAAAGAGGCCTTTTGCTCGTGAAAGCTCATATGTCAACTTCAGTCTGATCGGCGTCAGCGGATGGCCGGGCCCAAAATCATACTTCAGGAAGTCATCGCTGTAGACGTAGGCGAGCCTGTGGCTCACATGTCGCACATCCGACAATTCGTTGATATTCCAGCTAAGGTGAAAGTTATAGTACTATGGGATTCGTCTCGACCCTATCGCACCTGCGGATATCCAAGCGTGCGGTTGAAGAGCAACATCATGGCACCATTGATCGCGTAGTACGTCGTCAAGTACGGATATCCATACTTCTTGATCCTTCTCAATGACGTGTGCGCGACCATGTCAGGATTGAACAGAATTCTACCCTGATGCCTCATTCTCAGGCTGAGCATCACATCCTCTGAGAGCACCCTATCCTCGTCGAATCCCCCTGCATTCCAGAATGCCACCTTTCGATAGGCACAGTTGAATCCGGCGACGTGTGGATGTCCGAGTTTCAATGAGAGACGTTGCGCCGAGCCTGTCGCGACATGATAGGCGAGTCTATCCAGGTAGGTTCCTTCGAAGGGGAGTGTTGGGCCAGTCATTCCGACAGCTTCCGGATCGGAATCGAATGTTTGGCCGATGACTGCCAGCCAATCGTCACACGCCATCGTGTCAGCATCTATGAACGCCAGAATCTCCCCAGTAGCATGTTTCGCTCCAAGATTACGTGAGGCACCAACCGGCAAAGCTGGCTTCACCAGAACATTGTCCGCGTAGTCCTTGGCGATTTCGACTGTGCGATCGGAGCTTCCACCGTCGACAACGATAGTTTCGGCTCTCTCTTTCTGTAATTGCCGAGTCAAAGACTTGAGACATTTCAGGAGGTACTTCTCTTCGTTCAAGGTGGGGATTATCACAGATATGTTTCCAATGGCAACCATGACGACGTTCCTGATCTTCATCTCGAATGGGAAGTGACGTGATCCAATCCCAAGGGATGACCACTCTCCTCCTGCAGCAGTCTGACTTACCAAGGTCTGGAAGAGTTCGGCTTGGGAACGAAGAGTCGGGGTAGCCTGGGGGTCCATGCTCATCAAGTACTGCAACAATCTACCAAATTCTGGAATGAATATCGCCCAGAAGCTCGGGGTCTTCAGTACCAAAACGGCTGAGACGCAGAGAGTGACGAATGCGAACAATGCAGGCTTCCGACCCTTGAGTTGCGGAGTCTGCTCCGTTGTTTCAGCTTGCTCAGACATGGTAGAGGTCACTTCCGGCCGGGGCTTGCCCCCGCCGTCGCCAATGATGCTCAACGCCGCCAGTCCAAGCGAGGCTAAAAGAGTTCTGGGACAGTATGCCATCGAGAATATGGCATCGAATCCTGGTACGAGTCCCAGCCTCGTGCCGTGACAGCATTTGTCGCATCCTCGATCCGACTTGATCGGTGGGACGAAAAATCAGCGTGTCTGTGCTATTGTGAGAAGTCTTGTAGGAATCTGTTGCTCCGCGCTCAGGCTACTATATACGCACTTTATACTCACGAATTCCTATAGGCGAGGTATATATCCAGAGCTCGCCGAGTCTGTCCAGTGGTTTGATTGTCCGAGCAGCCCGCTGAAAGAAGGGCGCACGAACTCGGCGAAGTGTTCCTCAGCGCAGTCTACGGAATTCCAGGCGGAGACAAGATCAAACAGTGCATTCAATGCGGAACATGTAGCGCCTCATGCCCTACAAGCTATGCGATGGACTACAGTCCAAGAGAGATTTTCGCAGCGTTCAGAGCAGGCATGCTTGATAGAGTCCTCAAGAGCAACACAGTCTGGCTGTGTTCTTCATGCTACTATTGCACGGTTAGATGTCCGTCTGGCATCAAAGTCACAGACATCATGTATGAGCTCAAACGTTTGGGCGTCGAGTTCGGACTTGTCCAAGAAGGCGCCATCGCGCCCACGATGTCTAAGGAGTTCGTCAATCTCGTCGACAAGTATGGAAGAGTACACGAAACGTTGCTCATGATAAAAGTTCTGTTGAAAACGAGGCCTTTCGCGGCTGTGAAGATGATGCCTCTGGGACTGAAACTCTTCATGCGTGGCAGATTTCCACTGCTTCCTCACCGGATTGCCGGAATATCGGAGATGAAGAAGTGTGCCGGGGCGATGACTGACGCGCTCGTCACTGGTCTGCATCCCGGCGGAACGAAAGGAGATGAAGTGTAGATTTGCAGTCACGAATCGAATTCTCCTACTATCCGGGCTGTTCCCTTGAGGGCATGAACCGCGCATACGACGATTCAGCGCGTCTGGTCTGTAAAGAGCTCGGAATCGATCTCAAAGAACTGAAGGACTGGAACTGTTGCGGCGCTTCAGCTTACATGTCGATCCGAGAACTCCGGGCTCATCTTCTATCAGCGAGAAATCTCGCGATAGCTGAGAAGGAGAAGAAGGATCTCGCTGTCGTCTGTCCTGCGTGTTTCACGAATCTGACGAAGACGAATCACTACATGGGCGAAGATGCGAAACTCAGGAGAACAGTCGGATCTGCACTGAAAGCCGCGGATCTGCAGTACCTTGGTTCCGTCAAGGTTAGACATCTCTTGGATGTGATCGTGAACGACATCGGAGAGAGCGAGGTCAAGGCCAAGGTCACCAGACCACTTTCAGGTTTGAAGGTAGCCCCGTACTATGGTTGCCAGTTCACTAGGCCACTAGGAGATTATGACGACAAGGAATTCCCGATGATGCTCGACACGCTTCTCACATGGCTTGGAGCGCAACCAGTGAACTATCCGCTGAAGGCCAAATGCTGTGGAGGCATTCTCATGACCACTAATGAGAAGGTCGCCTTGGGACTTGTGAGATCACTTCTCGATTGTGCCGTTCAGAACGAAGCGACGTGCGTTGCCACCATATGCCCACTTTGTCACATAACTATTGAGCTCTATCAGGGCAGCGTCAACAAGGAGTTTGGAACCCGTTTCAAGTTTCCGTTGTTCTACTTTACTCAATTGATGGGCTTAGCATTCGGCTTCAATAGAAAGCAGCTCAAGATCGACCAAGAACTGGTCTCGAGCAAGGCCGTCTTGAAGGCGCTGGAGGTTGCACAATAGATGGCTGAGAAGATTGGCGTCTACATCTGCCGTTGTGGAACAAACATCGCAGCAACGGTAGACTGTAAGAGCGTGGTTGAGTACGCGAGCGGGCTGCCAGACATCACTGTAGCCAGAGAATACCAGTACATGTGCTCCGACCCCGGCCAGGAACTCATCAAGAAGGACATCAAGGAACTGGGCCTCACGAGAGTTGTAGTCGCCTCATGCTCGCCACTGATGCACGAGCCGACATTCAGACGTGCAGTTGAGGAAGCAGGCCTCAACCAATTCCTGTTCCAAATGGCGAACATCCGAGAACAGTGCTCTTGGATCAGTGAGAACAAGGAGATGGCGACCGAGCGGGCAAAAGCGATTGTTGCCGCCGCTGTAAAGCGTGTGGGGTTCCATGAACCCCTAGAGGTCAAGAAGGTCCCAGTCAACCCGAACGTTCTGATTGTGGGGGGAGGCATCACAGGCATCGAGTCCGCACTCCAGATCGCGGACTCGGGAAAGAAAGTCTACCTCGTGGAGAAGGAGCCCACCATAGGCG
This sequence comes from Candidatus Bathyarchaeota archaeon, assembly GCA_022865625.1. The sequence continues at coordinate 9,870 of JALHTB010000137.1, read as the reverse complement.
GATACATGGCGAGATTCGACAAGACCTTCCCAACGCTAGACTGCGCCGCATGCATCTTGACCCCGAAGATGGTCTCAGTGGCACAGCACCCGAACATCGAACTTCTCTCATACAGCGATGTCACTGGGTTCTCAGGCTATGTCGGCAACTTCACCGCCCGGATACGCAAGCGACCCAGATACGTTCGAGAAGACAAATGCAATGGATGCGGGCTCTGCACTGAGAAATGCCCTATCAGTGTGCCAAGTGAGTTTGAATGCGGTCTTGGAAAGAGAAAAGCGATCTATAGGCCGTTTCCGCAAGCCGTGCCGAATGTCCCTGCCATAGACAGGGATCATTGCCTCTTCTTCACGAAAGGCATCTGCAAGGTCTGCGTGAAATTCTGTCCAAGAGGAGCCATCGATTTCGATCAGAAAGAGGAATACGTGGACCTGCAGGTAGGCGCAGCCATCATAGCAACAGGCTTCGATCTATTCGATGCTGCGAGAGTGAAGCAGTACGGATATGGCCGGTTGCCTAACGTCATCACTAGCCTGGAATTCGAGCGGCTTTCACACGCTTCGGGTCCGACCGGAGGAAAGATAGTACTCAAGAACGGCCAGATGCCTGCGAGCGTAGCGATCCTCCATTGCATAGGAAGCCGCGACACCAACTTCAACGAATACTGCTCACGCGTCTGCTGCATGTATTCACTGAAGATTGCACATCTAGTTCATGAGAAGACAGGAGCCAAAGTGTACAACTGCTACATCGATATCCGAGCATTCGGCAAAGGATACGAGGAGTTCTACAAGCGCATCCTCAAAGAGGAAACGATCTTCATACGTGGCAAAGCGGCTGAAGTCACAGATTTTGCTCAGAGTCCCGCCGAGAAAGGCAAACTGGTCGTAGCAGTTGAGGACACGCTTCTCGGAATCCCGCGAAGGATCCCGGTAGACATGGTTGTTCTGAGTGTCGGCTTCGAGCCGAGGAAAGACACCACCGAGCTTGGCAGAATCTTCTCGATAAGCAGAAGCAAGGACGGCTTCTTCCTGGAGCGCCATCCAAAACTTGCTCCAGTCTCGACGGCTTCTGATGGCATTTTCATCGCTGGTGCATGTCAAGGCCCCAAGGACATCCCTGACAGCGTGGCCCAAGGTGCGGCTGCAGCAGCCAACGCTCTCTCACTCATCGACAGGAAAGAAGTCACTCTGGAGCCAACGATCGCGTTCATAGATGAGAAGCAGTGTTCCGGATGCAAGATCTGCATCGGCCTCTGTCCGTACAACGCCATAAGTTTCGACGAGACAAAGAAGGTCTCCGTTGTGAATGACGCGCTCTGCAAGGGATGCGGTGTCTGCGTGGCCGCATGCCCGTCCAGCGCAATCACGCAACGCAACTTCACTGACGATCAGATACTGGCTGAGGTTGAGGCGATCTGCGCCTGAGGGAGAATGAGCAAATTGAAATCAAACTTTGAGCCCAGAATCGTTGGCTTCCTCTGCAAGTGGTGCGCCTACACAGGAGCAGACCTTGCAGGGACAAGCCGTATCAAGTACCCACCGAACGTCAACCCGATTCGAGTAATGTGCTCAGGCCGAGTCGACCCGGTACTAGTCATAAAGGCTCTGGCATCAGGTGCCGATGGTGTTCTCATCGCAGGATGCCACCCAGGTGACTGCCACTACACAAACGGCAACGTGAAGACTATCAGACGATTCAGAGTGCTTCAGAAGATGCTTGATCAGTTTGGAATTGAACGAGATCGCGTTAGGTTGGAGTGGGTCTCTGCCTCTGAAGGTGAGAAATATGCTCGCGTCGTGGAGAGCATGACGGAGAATCTGCGTACTCTTGGTCCTCTAGACTGGAATGGAAAGAAGGAGGTCTCATCATGAGCAATCCAAAGGCAGCAATCTACTGGGCAAGCAGTTGCGGCGGATGCGAAATCGCCATGCTCGAACTGGGAATGAACCTCGTTGATATCTCCAAGAAGGTTGACATAGTGTTCTGGCCTGCAGCTCTCGACTTCAAGTATTCAGATGTCGAAGCGATGCCGAACAAGAGCATCGATGTCTCCTTCTTCAATGGTGCAATTCAGACATCCGAGAACGAACACATGGCGAAGTTGCTGAGAGAGAAATCAAAGATTCTCATCGCCTTCGGAGCCTGTGCATATGGTGGCGGAATACCTGCGCTCGCAAACACGACCACTCGAGAGCAGATCTTCACACGAGTCTACAAGGAAACCCCCACGACCGACAATCCCGATGGCATCATTCCCCAAACCAAATCCCAAGTGAAGGAGGGAGAGCTGACGATTCCAGAGTTCTACAATACTGTTAGAACCCTCAACCAGACCGTTGACGTTGACTACTATGTTCCCGGCTGCCCACCAGTTGGCGAGCAAGTCTTGGCTGTGATGAACACTGTTGTCAGCGGGAAGCTTCCCCCGAAAGGCTCGGTCATTGGAGCCTCAGACAAATCACTTTGTGATGAATGCAAACGCGTCAAGGGCGAGAGGAAGATCAAGAAGATCATGCGCACCTACCAGGTGCTCCCTGACACTGAGAAGTGTCTACTCGATCAAGGGGTAATCTGTATGGGACCTGCGACACGAGGAGGTTGTGGTGCGCAATGCCTCGACGCGAACATGCCGTGCCGCGGCTGCTACGGCCCGGTCCCTGGTGTGCTCGATCAAGGCGCGAAGATGCTTTCGGCCTTGGCGTCAAACTTTGACTCGGAGAACGAAGAGGAGATTCAGAAGATCGCCGAGGGTGTCGTTGATCCGATCGGGACATTCTACAGGTATGGACTTGCACGGTCGTTGCTCAGGAGGGCCAAGGCATGACCAACGTGACGATAAACCCCATTACCAGACTTGAAGGCCATGGGAAGATCGAGATCTTCCTAAACAACGAAGGCAACGTGGAGAACGCATACTTCCAAGTGCCTGAACTGAGGGGGTTCGAGAAATTCTGCGAAGGCAGACCCGTCGAGGAAATGCCCGACATCACAAGCAGAATCTGCGGAGTCTGTCCGGAAGCACACCACATGGCATCCACTAAAGCACTGGACGCAGTCTTCCATGTGGATCCGCCACCCGCTGCAAAGAAACTGAGAGAGCTCTTCTACAACGCATTCTATGTGGCTGACCACACAACTCACTTCTACATACTGGCCGGACCAGACTTTGTAATGGGCCCGAATGCGCCGAAAGCGGAACGCAACATACTCGGCGTCATTGGCAAGGTCGGAAGAGATGTCGGTGCCTCAGTGATCAAACATCGCTCTGACGCCATGGATGTTGTCGCCATGATCGGAGGAAGAAGGATCCACCCAACATGCGGCCTGCCTGGAGGAGTCAGCAAACCAATCTCTGAAACAGAAAGGGCTAGGATCGAGGAGATCGCGAAATCGGAGATCGAATTCGCGAAGTTCACGCTGAAACTCTTCGACGATCTAGTCCTGGGAAACAAGGAATATGCGAATCTCATAAGGAGCGATATCTACACGACCCAGACATACTACATGGGTCTCGTTGACGACCAGAATCGCGTGAACTTCTATGACGGTGAGGTCAGAGTGGTTGACCCACAGGGAAATGAATTCGCGAAGTACAGGGCAGCTGAATATCAGCAACATCTTTCCGAGCACGTCGAACCTTGGACGTATCTGAAATACCCATACCTGAAGAAGGTAGGATGGAAAGGCCTTGTCGGAGGCAAAGACAGCGGCGTCTACAGGGCTACCCCACTCTCACGACTGAACGTCGCCGAAGGAATGGCTACCCCGCTCGCACAAGTCGAGTACAAGAGAATGTACGAAACTCTTGGCGGCAAACCTGTCCACGCAACACTGGCGACACACTGGGCTCGACTCGTAGAGCTACTCTATGCTGCAGAGCGGATGCATGAACTAAGCCGTGACCCTGAGATCACAAGCCAGAACGTCCGGATGATACCAACGGCAACACCTGACGAAGGCGTCGGCATTGTAGAAGCACCACGCGGGACGTTGACACATCACTACCAGACTGATGAGAAGGGTTTGGTGACGAAGGTCAATCTGATCGTGGGCACGACCAACAACCACGCAGCGATAAGCATCTCAATCAAGCAGGCAGCGCAGGGCCTCATCAAGAAAGGAAACGTCTCAGAAGGCCTACTCAACATGGTAGAGATGGCCTTCAGAGCATACGATCCCTGCTTAGGTTGCGCCACGCACACCCTGCCGGGACAGATGCCCCTCGAAGTCAACATCTACAACAGACAACGCATGCTGCTGCACAGTCTAAGAAGACCTTAGATCATCTGCCATCCAGTAGACAACTCCGAAATAGGTCATTCAGTACAACCATCGGAGCTATTGTCAGTGAAGATACTGGTCCTCGGCATAGGCAATCCAATAATGGGAGATGATGGTGTCGGGATCCATGTCGCGAGAATGGTCAAAGACAGATTTCGATCGCAGGCCGACCTAGAAGTAAAGGAACTCGGTGTGGGCGGACTCAAACTGGTTGAGGAGATCTTGGGCCACGAGGAAGTGTACATTGTGGACTCCTACGCCACACAAGACATTGAGCCTGGACGAATTCGCGAATTCTCCCCAGACCGGTTCGAAGATACCCTGCATGCTTCATCCCCTCACGGTACAAACTTCGTGACTGCACTTGAACTCTACAGAGAGCTCGAGCCTCAAAGGATTCCCGAGAAGATACGCATCTTCACAATCGACATCAAAGCGGACTATTCTTTTGGAGAGAGCATGAGCGCGCCTGTTCGAGAAGCAGCCTCAAAGCTAGCTGAGCTTCTGGCGACGGAGATTCAGCAAGCGTCAGCTCAGAGGAAAGTCTAGTTCTCTATTGGTATTCTGGTTTCATGGAACTCTGTTTGACGGTCTCGTTAGAGAATCATGAGTTCCCGGCTGGACTTGTTCAATCTGCGTGCTCTCCCGGCTTCCATGACGACGATATCCTCTATTCGAACTCCGTACTGCCCGTGAATGTAGATGCCGGGCTCCACACTAAATGTCATGCCTTCGGCAAGCTTCTTTGAGTTGCCGGCAACGATGTATGGTTCTTCGTGGATCTCCAGTCCAATTCCATGTCCCGTACGGTGAATGAAGAACTGACCGTAGCCAGCGGCTTCAATGAGTCCTCGTGCGATTCCGTCAACGCTCTGCGCCTCCATCCCTTGGAGCGCCCTTTGGCAGGCCTCTTCCTGAGCAGAGCGGACGATCGAGTAGACTTTCTGCTTCTCAGCATCACAGTTGCCTATCGCAACGGTTCGCGTGATATCCGAGTTGTAGCCTCTGTAGAGGCATCCGAAGTCAAGAACCACGAGATCGCCTTTCTCCAGTTTCCTTTCGCCTGACCTGTAGTGTGGAAGAGCGGCATTCGGCCCAGAGGACGCCACAGGCTCGAAGGCTATCCCGTCTGCACCTAGCCTTCTAAGCTCATACACGATCTTTGCAGCTATCTGATGCTCGCTAGTTCCTTGCCTACACTCGTTGAGTGTTTCGAGGAAGGCGGCGTCAGCGATCTCGGCTGACTTCTCCAGCAATTCAATCTCCTGAGAGGTCTTCCTGATCCGCAACTCAGTCATCACTGACGCTGCATCTCGGTATAGCGCGTCAGGGGCAACCGAAAGGAGCATGAGAAGAAAGTGCGACCACATCCGGCCGTCGACGGCGATCGTTGGACGTTTGGTCAGTATCTGCCTCATTGTCTTTGACAGGACAGTCTTCGGGTCTTGAGAGTCCTTCCAGGAGATGATGTTCTTGATCCAACTGGACGATCTGACCTGTTGTTCATACAGCTCAGGAACAATGAACAACGGGTCGCCTGATTGAGGGACAATTAGCGAAAGGAGGCGCTCGCCGGGTTCCTCCAAGAAACCGCTGAGGTAACACATGTTCGGGCCCGGCCCTAGGAATAGGAGATCAACGTCCTTCTCCAACATCAGTTTCTGGCATCTATCAAGTCGAGGTCTGTAGATCCGGTAGTCTCCACTGTCAGGCATAGCGTCGAGCGCTCTCCTTTGCTCCCTTAATGTATCTCCATTGCACGATACCACGAGAAGAATATGGGATAGATTGGGAATCTGTTGATCGTGATCCTGTACCAGGGCCCCGATCTGATGGTTCCTAGGAAAGCTCGTCTACTCTATGCTTTGATCACGATTGTCTTTCCGAGCATGTCGCCCAGGCGCTGTCTCTTGTCGGTGGCCGCTATGAGAATGATTCCGAGTATGTACAGGGCCGGCAGATGGTCAACTATTCTCAGCAGACTTCTGATGAATGCCGAGACGAAGTCGCATCGTGTGCCGTCATCTTTGACGACTCTGATGTGGGTGAACTTCTTGCCTATTGTCTGGCCAGAGGTTCCCTCGAAGTAGGTGAAGTAGACCAGCCACAGAATCCACATGACTCCCATGATCCCAAACATCCCACCGAACCAGCCCCATTCGAACCCACGCATCATCCCGCCACCCAATAGTGCCCATGGCACAACCAGAAAGATGGCTAGGACAGCTGCGATGATGCCGATTATGATGTAATCTATGATTCCGGCGACTATGCGTGACCCCAGATCCGCTAGAGGACTGGGTGGAGTGTAGCCTGATGGCGGCGGTGGTGCAGGAGTTGCAGTTCCTAGTGTGGCGCCGCAACTTGTGCAGAACTTCGCGTCACTTGGAATTTCCTTGCCACATTTCGGACAGTATGGCATTGTGTCTTGCCTCTCTGCCGGCGATTGTCCTTGTGACTATATCAAGTCTACGCCGACGTTATTCGGCTTCAGGTCCGGCTATTGTTCGGGAGGATTTGTGGTCTCCGAAGCTTGTCCGCTCCGTTGCAGCAGTGAGTTCACGTCGTTCACGAGGGCATCGCAGGCGGCACGTCGAATATCAACCGCGTCGTCGATTTCTGAGCCTGCTTCCAAGATCTCGATGTTCTTCTGTTGGTTCGCGATCTGTTCGAGGATTCGTTGTTTTCTTTCCTTGTATTCCTTCCGCAGCTTCTCCTGCTCAGACACGAAAGACTGCTTGATCTTTGCGAGCTCGCTCTTTGTTGAGTTGAGTCTTTGACTGGTTTCGGCCTCCTTTTGCGCTTTGGTTTTCTTGGAAATGCTCCTAAGGAACCCTGCTCTCATTCTGGCCATGCGGTTTAGCTCCTCTCTGAGTTTTCCGACAGTGCCAGCCACAGGTTTGATGGCAAGTTCCTTCTTGGCTTCGATTTCCTTCGTTCTGGTGGCATATTCTCGTTCGGTCTGCGCCAGCAAGCTCTTGGCTTCCAGCAGGTCTTGGCTGTTCTTTCGAATCGCCTCTTCACGTGAGGCTTCTTTGAGTCTCCTTTCCTTCAGAGCGACTTCAATGTCTGAGAGTACCTGGGAACAGTCCTTCGTGAACTGGTCGTCCACATGGATCGTAGGGCTCGTCTGAAACTCGCTCATGATGGTTTGCAGGTTGACTAGCCAACGGTCAAAATGCCCGTAGAACGGAGGGACTCCGAATCTCTGACTTCCGAGGCGGGTCAGGCTGTTAACTGTTCTATCGACAACCTTCTCAAGGGTCAGAACATGCTCCTCTTCAGATCGATAAGCACCGCTCTCTTCTCGCCGCTTTCCTGACTTCGCCTTGGACGTAGTCCTTCCCGGTCGTCTACCGAAATCCCTTGGCGTACGTGCCCTTTGCTGGTATCCCATGGGTCCATTTCTGCACTCTGAGGGTATTTATCAGTCGCATCCTTGCCCGGCGTCATTCTCGTTTCGGCAAGTCCGTATGGTATTCCTTGATGCTGCACTCTTTCCCATTCCTATCCGCTTTCTTTGTCTATCGAGTCTGGAGCAAAGTCCGTGAAGAATAGCGCTCAGTAGATACTCTCCTTCGGGAATACTTCAATCCCAGATGAGGTGATTCTGTATGGTCTTGGTTGCATGTCGATTGCTGCTTCGCGCATTTTCTCGACTTGTATTGACCGAGTCATGGCTCGGCCTACCTGCACCGTTTGGAGTATGATGACTCCGTGAGCCACGTATTCCTCCAGCTGAACCGGTCTTTCAAGCCCTGGTGCTCTTAGCTCAGTTGTTAGAATACATGTTCCCCCGGTTTCTACCAGTGCCTCAATCAGGTCCAGAACTGCGTTTCTTCTCTGCACCACGTCGGGAAACTGGAAGATCAGGCCCGCAATCGGGTCTATGACTACCCTCTGAGCGTCGATCGCCTTGACGCTTGTCTTGATGCCTTCGATCAGGCTGATTAGCGAGAAGTCTCTCTTTCCGATAGTCATCTTTCCTATCTTCACTTCTCCGGGAATACTACGAATAGGGGAGGCGTCAACGAAAGCGAACTTTCCGTCTTTCTCCAGTTTGGCGATATCCCAGCTGAACTTTTCCATCTCTGAGTGGTAGTGTTGCTTGTTCTCGTCTAGGCTCACAAATGCTGAGTTCTCGCCATAGGTCTTGATGCCGTTCACGAGGAATTGCGTGCCAAGTATAGTCTTGCCTGCTCCTGGGCCTCCAACCACGAGTACGACTCTTCCTCGAGGTATTCCTCCGCCTAAGATCTCATCTAAGCCAGGCACGCCAGTCAGTGTCTTGGCGGTCGCCGACAATCGTCCTACACCGAGTTCCGTTACCGTTTCCTTACTTATCAAATATCCTTTTCCTCGGAGGTGACCATTTTATCACCTATCCTTGTTTCGATTTCGTGCAAGAAGGATCCGGGCATGCATTGTCTTTGCTCTACCTTGATGCCCACCCAGACCTGTATGAGAGCTACGAAGGAAATCCCAATTCTCATGCCACAGTGGTTTCCAGAATCCTCGAAAGAAAAGAACGCGAGTCGGGAAAAGTCTGTTATGTTGGGATCAGAGCCTCTACCAGAGAACAGGATCAAAGGATCTCATCGCTCGGACTGACCGCACACACAACTCATGACGTATATGCGCAGGGATGTGAGGCTGTTTCTTTCTCAGTAAGGTCGTTTCTGAGGGACGAGTTGGTCTATCTATCGTTTGACTTGGACTGCTTGGATCCAGCATACGCGCCGGGCGTAGCAAATCCACAGCCCGGCGGTCTCACCACAAGACAAGTGCTTGAGATAATGCACGGTATCGCCGGGTTGAGAATTGTGGCTGCCGATGTCGTCGAGTACGCTCCGGAATTCGATTCGGACGCGCGAACGACAGCGTTCACTTCAGCAATTCTGATCAAGGAAATGATGGGGATCATGGGCCAATCTGCCTAGCGCGTCTCAGCCTTCTCTTGACAGCTTCACTCTCAAGTTCCCTGACTGCATCAGAGGCGATCCAGCGGGCAGCCTTAGAATCAATTGAGAGGATCTCTTTAGCAGTCCTTATGGCGGCCTTGTTCAGGCTCGGATTCCTTTTTCCGATGTTCCTCAGTGCCCAGTTGACAGCCTTCCTAACCAGATCCCGTTCATCTGTGGCTTCGCGTTTTATCACTGGAAATAGTTTGATGAACTTCTCGTCTTCCGCGTCCTTGTCATGCCATGCCAAGCAGGCTATCAGCGCGAAAGCTGTCCTCTTGACGAACTCTTCTTCGCGCTTTGACCAGTCGTGGATCTTCTTCCAGGCGAGGGGAGTCTTCTCGAAGAGGTTCATGCAGACCTGGTCGCAGACATCCCAAGAGTCAATGTCCTTCACCCAATCCTCCATCTGTTCCTCTGACAGCTTCCCAGGCTCGTCGATCATTGCTGCCACGATCCTTGATTCAGGTATGCCTGTCCTCCACAACTCGATGGCAAGTCTGTGGTCCTTTCCAAGCTCTTTCGCCATCTTTCGCATGTCCGGGACAGACACTCCCAATCTTCGCTTGACTGCCATCCCATACCTGGCCATTCCAGCCAGCTGATCAGGCCTGGCTTTGGCCTT